>JANNGN010000560.1:0-15548 GCA_031403895.1 Rubrivivax sp.
TCGCGGATGCGCGCCGGGCCGCGCCAGCCTTCGAAGCAGTGGTCGAAGGCCAGGTGCGAGACATCGGCGTCGATGCCCGGCTGCGGCACCTGGCGCGTGGGCAAGCCACTGGCGTCGCTCTCCCAGCGGTTGGTGAGTTCGATGTGCAGGCGGCTGCGCGGCCGCTTGGGGAAGTACGGGTGCCAGCCCAGGCCCACGGGTTGCGGGTTTGCCGCGCGGTTGCTGAAGGCCAGGTGCAGCTCCAGCGCGTCGGCGCTCAGCACAAAACGCTGGCGGGCCTCGAAAGCGAAAGGCCAGTGCGCGTCGGCGCTGTGTTCGTAGCGCAACTCGGCCTCAAAGGCGCTGGATGAAACCAGCGTCCACGGCCGCTGCCAGGCCACGCCGTGTACCGAGTGCGGGTTGTCGTCGAAGTTGGGCGCGGTGGTGTGCTCCTGCCCCAGCCAGCGAAAACGCCGGTAGCCCAGGCGGTTGGAATACGGCGCCAGCGGGTAGCAGCCCGACAGGCGCGAACTGTGCAGGTCGGCAGGCTCGGTGCTGCGCAGCACCGGCACGTCACCCAGCCAGAGGCCAGCGATGGCGCCACCAAGGTCGGGGCACAGCGCCAGGCGCAGCTTGCCGGCACGCAGTTCAAGGGATGGGGTGATGATCGTCTCCGTGGGTTTTTTGCGGCCAGGCCCGATGATGCCGCAAGGCGTGAATCAATCTGCCCCCGGCTGCGCGCGTGTGGGGATGCCTCTGGGCTGCACGCACAGCGCCAGCTCGTCGGCAAAAGCAGGGCCCCTCCCAGGCCACGCCAACCAGGCCGTCGGCCGCAAAGTCGCCCTGGCGGATGCGCGGCTTTCACCAGCGCGTGCCGGGTGCGTCCAGCTCGACCTTGAGGTAGTGCGCGCCGGGGATCGGGTTGAAGTAGTAGGGCGGGACTTCTTCAAAGCCGAGCGATGTGTACAGGCCGCGCGCCACTTCCATGTCGTCCAGCGTGTCGAGCAGCATGCACGAATGGCCCGACTGCGTGGCCAGGTCCATCAGCTGCTGCGCCAGCAGGCGGCCGAGGCCAAAGCGGCGGAAGGCGCGCCGCACGTACAGGCGCTTCATCTCGCAGGCGTTGGTGTGGTCGGCTTCGGGCAGCGGGCGCATGGCGACGCAGCCAGCCGGCGCGCCGTCCACCAGCGCCAGCAGCAGCGCACCACCCGGCGGCGCGTACTCACCCGGCAGGCCGGCGAGTTCGGCGTCGAAGTTCTGGAAGCACAGGTCGATGTTCAGCGTGCCCGCGTATTCACGAAACAGCGCGCGCACGGCGTGAATCTGCTCTGCGCTGTCGGCGCTGAGCAGCTCGATCTGCGGGCTGCCGTCCATCGGCTTCAGGGCGCCAGGCTGGCGACCCAGGCGGCGCCAGCCCCGCACACCAGCACCAGCACCAGCGCCAGCAGGCGCTGCGGCAGGCCGTCTGCACTGGCCGGCGTGGTGCTGGCCAATTCTTTGTCACCCAACAGCATCGGGCGGATCAGGTTCTGCCGCTTCTTGAGCAGGTAGAAAAGGATCGCTGCCACATGCATCACCACCAGCGCGATCAGGATCCACTGGCCGTAGTTCTTGTGCCAACCCGTGGCCTGGCCCGCCGTGGCGCTGCTGACAAAACGGTTGAGCGGGCCGAGATTGGCGATCTCGTCATCAGCCACCAGCCCAGTGGCCACCTGCAAGGCCAGGAACCCGAGCAGCGCAAAGACCGAGAAGCTGCCCAGCGGGTTGTGGCCCACTTCCAGGTGTTCGTCGGGCCGCGCCTGGCCACGCAGGTAGCGCAGCAGCGTGGCCGGCGCGTAGAGAAAGCTCGCAAAGCGCGACCAGCGCCCGCCCAGCACGCCCCAGAGCAGCCGGAACGCGATCAAGGCCAGCACCACCAGGCCAAACCGCATGTGCCAGACCATCGCGCCGCCGCCGATCTTGGCCGACACCACCGAGCCCACCAGGGTCAGCGCCAGCGTCCAGTGGAAGAGCCGGGTCGGCAGGTCCCAGACGCGGATCGGGGCCTGGGCGGTTTCTGTCACGGCGGTCATGGCGATGGCGGCTCCGGCGCGCTGCGCCTTGTCACGCTGCAACCATACCGCGAGTGGCTGCCCGCGCGTCGGCCCGGGCTTACCCTGAAGCCGGAATGGACAGCGGCAGCGTTGCGTAAACTGTTCAAGCACGCTGCACGGCAGCGCTGTTCAACCTCCCCCGCCCATTGGAGATCACGCATGACTCGTTTGATGCTTGTTGCCGCCACTGCCGCCAGCCTGCTCTGCGCGCTGCCTGCCGCAGCACAGTTCCAGAAGCCCGAAGACGCCGTGAAGTACCGCAAGGCGGGGATGACGGTGATGGGCGCGCACTTCGGCCGCATTGGCGCCATGGCGCAAGGGCGTGTCCCCTTCGACGCCAACGTGGCGGCTGCGAATGCCGACCTGGTGGTGACGATGTCCAAGCTGCCCTTCGCTGGCTTTGTCGAAGGCACCAGCGGCACCGAGAAGGGCCAGCCCAACGCCAAGGTGTGGTCGGACCGCGCCGGCTTTGACGCAGGGGCGAAGAAGATGCAGGACGAAGTGGTGAAACTGGCCGCCGCCGCGCGCAGCAACAACCTGGAAGCGCTGAAGACCGCCTTTGGCGCTGCAGGCGGCACCTGCAAGGCTTGCCACGACGACTATCGCAACCAATAGACCGCCCGAGCCCGCGCCCCTTCGGCCCTGGCCGGGCTGTTTCAAGCGGACGCAGACTTTTCAAGCGCGCTCTTGGCGCCGTCAAACTGCGCCAACGCTTGCGCCAGGAAAGGCAGCACCGGCTGCAGATCAGCAAACAGCGTGTGCGGCGGGTTGGCGACGAACACACTGCTGCCCATCATGCCGAAGCCTCGCGCGTCGGCTTGCGCCACCGTCAGGCGGGCATTCAGCCAGCCCTTCTTGGCAGCAGCATCGGCGGTTGCTTTCAGGCGCTGCGGCAGTTGCGTGGCTTCCACCAGCGCCACCTGCGGCAGCCAGACGATGACGGTGCCTTCGGGGAAGCGCTCCAGCGCTTCGCGCAAGCCCGCCAGCGCGCGCGTGTAGTCGGTCTTGATCTCGTAGCTGGGGTCGATCAGCACCACGCCGCGCCGCGTGATGGGCGGCAGGTGGCCCTTCAGCGCGGCAAAGCCGTCGCACAGCTTGACCTCCACACCCGGCACGTCGCCCAGATAGGACTCAAGGATCTTGTGGTCGGTGGGGTGCATCTCCGACAGCCGCAGCTGGTCCTGCGGACGCATCAAGGCCTGTGCGATGGCCGGTGAGCCCGGGTACTGTCGCAGGGCCGCTTTGCCGTCGTTGAACTGGCGCACCAGGGCCACCAGGTCGGCCAGCGGTGCAGGCAGGTCGCTGTGCCCGATGAGCCGCGCAATGCCCTGTTCGTATTCACCGCGTTTGTTGGCGTACTCCCCTTCGAGCGAATAGCCGCCGGCGCCAGCGTGGGTATCGACATAGCGCCAGCCCTTGTCCTTCAGGTTCATGTAACGCAGCACCAGCGCAAGGACGGTGTGCTTCAGCACATCGGCATGGTTGCCGGCATGGAAGGCGTGGCGGTAGGCGAGCATGTTGGGACTTTGCCACGAACGCCATGATCGATAGAACTGCGGCTGCTAGCCTTGCTGCCATGACCACCCTCTTCGACCCTATCCGCATCGGCGACATCAACCTCGCCAGCCGCATCTGCATGGCCCCGCTGACGCGCAACCGCGCCAGCCACGGCCAGGTGCCCAACGACTTGATGCGCGACTACTACGCCCAGCGCGCCGACCCCGCCACGGGCGCCGGGCTCATCATCACCGAGGCGACCCAGATCAGCCCGATGGGCCAGGGCTACCTGGACACGCCCGGCATCTATAACGCGGCGCAGGTGGCGGGCTGGCGGCGCATCACCGACGCGGTGCATGCGCGCGGTGGCTGCGTCGTGGTGCAGCTGTGGCATGTGGGGCGCGTCTCACACGTCTCGCTGCTGCCGCATGGGCAGGCGCCGGTTTCCAGCACCGCACGCGCCGCCAACGGCAAGACCTTCATCGCGGGCGGCTTTGCGCCTTGCTCTGCGCCGCGCGCCCTGCACACCGACGAGATCGCTGGCGTCGTGGCCGACTACGCACACGCCGCGCGCTGCGCCATCGACGCCGGCTTCGACGGCGTGGAAGTACACGGCGCGAACGGCTATCTGATCGACCAGTTTCTGCGCGACAGCATCAACGACCGCACGGACGTGTATGGCGGCGCGATCGAAAACCGCACGCGCTTTCTGTTCGAAGTGATGCAGGCAGTGGCCGGCGCCATCGGCGGTGGCCGCGCGGGGCTGCGGCTGTCGCCTGTGACACCGTCCAACGACGCCGGGGCCGACAGCGCACCGCAGGCCTTGATGGCGCATGCCGTGCGCCAGTTGGCGCCGCTGCGGCTGGCCTACCTGCACCTGGTCGAAGGCCAGACCGGGGGTGCGCGCGACATCGCGCCCTTCGACTACGCCGCGCTGCGCGCGCTGTTTGACGGCGCCTGGATGGTGAACAACGGCTACACCGGCGCCATGGCGCAGGACGTGGTGGCCAAGGGCGCGGCCGACCTGGTGGCCTTTGGCAAAGCCTTCATCGCCAACCCCGACCTGGGCCTGCGCCTGCGGGCAGGGGCCACGCTCAACGTGCCCGACAACAGCACCTTCTACGGCGGTGGTGCCCAGGGCTACACCGACTACCCGCTGCTGGACGCCGTGGCGGCCTGAAGCGCTGCGCTACCGTCCCGCACGGGCGCGGAACAGTTCGCGCAGATTCACCTCGCGCGGCCCCGGCTCCAGCGTAAAGGCCTGGCCGGCTTGCAGCGTGCCCGGCTGCAGCACGGCCAGGTAGGCGCCGCAAAAGCCCGACTGCGTCATCAGCTTGGCCGCCTGTGCAAAACCCATCGCGGCGTTGAACTTGAAGCAGGGCAGGCGCGGCTCGCTCACCACCAGCACGCAGCCCGGCAGGTGCAGGCGGTCGCCCAGCCACAGGTCCTGTTCACGCACGCCTTCGAGCAACAGGTTTTCGCCCAGCAGGCCGGGCGCTACGGCGTCGTCCCACAGCGCCACCTGCGCCTGCGCGCGCACGGTCTGCCAGAACGGCAGGTGTTCACTCGGGTAGGCGTAGAGGGCCTTGGACAGGCCGCCGTGAACGCTGAGGTCGGCCTGCTCGTCGCCGGCCAGGCCCAACGCGCCCACGGCTACAGGCCCGCTGAGCACGGTCTTGCCAATGCCGGTCATGACTTTGCGGCCGTTGATGTTGACGGCGCGTGTACGGCCGGTGCAGACGTGGAGGATCTTCATGTGAATCTGTGGTGGATGGCGGTCTGCCGATTGTCTGTTCCGCCTACAAAGAGACACGCCCTTGCGCGCTACGCTGATCGCCCCCGTTAACAGCCGGAGCCTGAAAATGCGCAGCCACTTCCACCGTCGAATCCTGTCCGCCGCCTTGTCGCTGCTGCTGCTGGCAGCCTGCGGCTCGAAGGTGGTGAACCCTGTGACTGGCCGCGCCGAGCGCTCAGTGTTGGACGAACAGAGCGAAATCGCAGAAGGTGCGAAGGCCCACCAACAGGTGCTGGCCGAGTACGGCGCACTGGCCAACCCCAGGCTGCAGGCCTACGTGAACGATGTCGGGCAGCGGTTGGCCAAGCAGTCGCACCGCAGCAACCTGCAGTGGACCTTTACGGTGCTCGACAGCCCGGACATCAACGCCTTTGCGTTGCCCGGCGGCTATGTGTACATCACGCGCGGCCTCATGGCCTACCTGGACAGTGAAGCCGAGTTGGCCGGTGTCGTCGGCCACGAGATCGGCCACGTCACTGCGCGCCACGGCGCGCAGCGTGCCACCAGCCAGCAAAACGCCGGCATTGGCGTGCTGGCGGCCACGGTGCTGGGTGTCGTGCTCGAATCTGCCGGCGTCGGCGGCGCCGCGCAGACGGCCAGCCAGATCGGCCAGGGCGTGGCCGCCGGCCGCCTGGCCAGCTACAGCCGCGAGCAGGAAACGCAGGCCGACCAGCTGGGTGCCGAATACCTGTCACGCAACCGCTACAACCCGCGCAACATGGTCGATGTGATCCAGGTGCTGAAGAACCAGGAGCGCTTTGCAGCCGACCAGGCCCGGGCCGAAGGCCGCGCCGCGCCCACCGGTGGTAGCTGGCTGGCTTCGCACCCCAGCAACGACAAGCGGCTGGCCGACATCCAGCAGGTCGCTGCCACCTACACCGGCAGTTATGAAGACGACGGCCGCGCGCGCTACTTGCAAGCCATTGAAGGCATGCCTTTTGGCGACAGCCGGGCGCAGGGCGTGGTGCGCGGACGGAATTTCTATCATGAGGACCTGGGCATTGCGCTCACCGCGCCGCCTGGCTGGCAGGTGAAGAATTCGGCCGAGGCGATCATGCTGGTCAACGGCGCGGGTGACGCCGGGCTCATCGTGCGCACGGTGCCGGCGAGTGCTGGCAACACGCACGCGGAAATCATCCGCAATGTCGTCAAACCCACCGAAGGCCGCAGCGACGCGCGCAGCTTCAACGGCCTGGCGGCCACGCACTTTGTCGGCACGCGCCGCAACGACCAGGGCCAGTCGCAGGCGGTCGAGGTGGCGGTGGTCACCGGCCCCGGCAACCGCAACTACCTGCTGCAGCACGCGGCCAGGGACGCCGCAGCGATGCAACGCGCGTCGGCGCAGGTGGCAGAGGCCGAGTCATCGTTCCGCGCGCTGACGCCCGCTGACCGCGCGGCTGCACGGCCCTGGGCCTTGCGCACCACCGCCTACCCGCGCGGCGGCTTTGCCGAACTGGCGCGCAACTCGCCATTGCAGGCGCAGGCCGAGGCGCAGCTCAAGCTGATCAACGGCGTCTATGGCGGCGGCGCCGAGCCGAGGCTGGGCGCGGCAACGAAGGTGGTGCAGTAAGTCGGGCAATCAGTCTTGCAATGAGTCGTGCGCCAAGTCCGGCCCAATCAAGCCCAACTGGCGGCGCGGGCAGAGCCGCGCATCGCTCCATGCCGGATTTGCATGACCCCCTTCATCCCCGTGGTGACTGCGTGATTGCATTGCCGCGACAATCGCTTCCCCACGCCACCCAGCGGGTCTGAAACGGCATTCGGCGAGCTTCGACCAGGCCCCTGCAAGACGGTCGGCGCTGGCCCAATTCCGCCCACGACATTGCCATGATTGGAGACCCCATGAACCGTCCCGCGCTGGAGGGCTTGCGCCTGAATGTGCCCGCCCATGTGACCCATGCGCGACTGATCGAGTGGGTGGCGCAAATCGCTGCCCTCACCGAAGCCAGGGACGTTTACTGGTGCGACGGCAGCGCTGCCGAGTACAACCGGCTCACCGAGCAATTGGTGGCCGCCGGCACCCTGATGAAACTCAACCCCGCGCTGCGCCCGCGCAGCTTTCTGGCGCGCAGCGATGCGTCCGACGTGGCCCGCGTCGAAGACCGCACCTACATCTGCAGCCAGACCAAAGAAGACGCCGGCCCCCACCAACAACTGGATGGCGCCCGCCGAGATGCGTGCGTTGCTGCAAACCGGCCGTGCTGACGGACCGTCGGCGCTCTTCAAGGGCGCGATGAAGGGCCGCACGATGTACGTCGTGCCCTTTTCAATGGGCCCGCTTGGCAGCCACATCGCGCACATCGGGGTCGAGCTGACTGACAGCCCCTACGTGGCGGTGAGCATGCGCACGATGACCCGCATGGGCCGCGGCGCGCTCGATGTACTGGCCGAAAACGGCGAGTTCGTACCCTGCGTACACACCGTGGGAGCGCCTCTTGACGACGCTGCCAGGGACGTGGCCTGGCCCTGCAACGACACCAAGTACATCGTGCATTACCCCGAAACGCGCGAGATCTGGAGTTACGGCTCGGGCTACGGCGGCAACGCGCTGCTGGGCAAGAAGTGCTTTGCGCTGCGCATCGCCAGCACGATGGGACGTGACCAGGGCTGGCTTGCAGAACACATGCTGATCCTGGGCGTGACCACGCCGGCCGGCAAGAAGCACCACGTCGCCGCCGCCTTCCCCAGCGCCTGCGGCAAGACGAACTTCAGCATGATGGTGCCGCCAGCGGGCTACCCCGGCTGGAAGGTCACGACGGTGGGCGACGACATCGCCTGGATCAAGCCCGGCAAGGATGGCCGCCTGTACGCCATCAACCCCGAAGCCGGTTACTTCGGCGTCGCGCCGGGCACCAACGAGCACACCAACCCGAACTGCATGGCGTCGCTGAAGAGCGATGTCATCTTCACCAACGTGGCGCTGACGGATAACGGCGACGTGTGGTGGGAAGGTTTGTCCGACACACCACCCGCGCATCTCATCGACTGGCAGGGCCGCGACTGGACACCCGCCAGCGCAAAGGCCAGCAGCGCGAACGGCAAGCCCAGCCCCGCCGCGCACCCGAACGCACGCTTCACGGTTGCCGCGACGATGAACCCGGTGCTCGACCCCGAGTGGGACAACCCGGCCGGCGTTGCCATCGACGCTTTCATCTTCGGCGGCCGCCGCAGCACCACCGTGCCGCTGGTGACCGAAGCGCGCACCTGGGCCGAGGGCGTCTATATGGCTGCCACGATGGGCAGCGAAACCACCGCCGCCGCTGCGGGCCAGCAAGGCGTGGTCCGGCGCGACCCCTTCGCCATGCTGCCGTTCATGGGCTACAACATGGCCGACTACTTCCAGCACTGGCTGGACCTGGGCGGCAAGCTGCAGGCGGCCTGTGCAAAAAGCGGTGCCAAACTGCCCCGCATCTACTGCGTCAACTGGTTTCGCAAGGGTGCCGACGGCAAGTTCGTCTGGCCTGGCTACGGCGAAAACATGCGCGTGCTCGAATGGATGGTCGGCCGCGCCGAAGGCACGGCAGCCGGCGCCGACAACGTCTTCGGCACCAGCCCGCGCGACGAAGACTTGCGCTGGGACGGCCTGGCTTTCACGCGCGAGCAATTCAACAGCGTGGTCGGCATCGACCGCGCCGCCTGGCAGCAAGAACTGGTGCTGCACACCGAACTCTTCAAGCAACTTGAACATCATCTGCCCGCCGAACTGCCGGCCGCCAAGGCGCGGCTGCAAGCGCGCCTGAACGAGAGCGTGGCGGGCTGAAAACGCTGCCACGGCGCGCGCGTCAGCGACCATGACGGCGCTGCTCGACGCCTTCGACCGCCAGGTGGCCTGGTGCCGCCAGCCTGCGCCCTTCAGCGCCCGCGTGCTGGCACGCTCGCGGCGCTGGCTGGAGGCCGACAAAGCAGCGCACGCCGTGCTGTCGGCGGTGGCTGCAGACCCGCTGGCCGCCGCCGTGTCGCTGCGCTGGCTGGCCGCCTTGCACCACCTGGCATTGCAGGGCCTGCAACCGTGGACCGGTCTGTGGCCACCCTCGGAAAGCCCGGTCACTGACCAGGCACTTGACGCCGCCATCAGCGCTGCCTGGCTGACCCGGCAAGCCGCGCTGCGCAACGCCCTTGCACAGCCGCCGCAGACCAACGAGGTGCAGCGCAGCGCCGCCCTGCTGCCGGGCCTGCTGCACGTGGCGGCGCAGACCAGGCTGCCACTGGCTGTGGTGGAAGTCGGCGCCTCGGCCGGGCTCAACCTCTGGTGCGACCACTACCGCCATGACCACGGGAGCTGGGCCTGGGGCGACGCCAACGCGGCCCTCACGCTGGGCAGCGAATGGGTCGGCGCCGCACCGCCCAGACCGCAATTGACCATCGCCAGCCGCGCGGGCTGCGACGCGATGCCGATCGACCTGCGCCAGCCCGGCGAAGGCCTGCGGCTGGCTTCCTTCATCTGGGCCGACCAGCCCGACAGGCTGGCGCGCCTGCGTTCGGCGCAAGCGGTCGCCGCCGTCTGCATGGCCAGCACGGGCCTGCACATCCATGCGGCGCGGGCCGCAGACTTCGTACGCCAGCAGCTGCAGCAACGCACACCGGGGCGGGCCCTGGTGCTGATGCATTCGGTGGTCTGGCAGTACATCGCCCACGCGGAGCAGGCGGACATCAGCGCCCAGATGGAAATGGCCGGCCTGGCGGCCACGGCCGACTCGCCGCTGGCCTGGTTGCGCTTCGAGCCGCCGGCGCCCGACAAGCCGGTTGACATGCGCTGCCGCTTCTGGCCCGGCGGCCAGGACCTGCTGCTGGCGCGCTGCCACCCGCACGCCGCGCGCATCGACTGGCTGGCAGGGCCTGCAGCGTGAAGCTGCAATTGCTGTCCGACCTCCACCTGGAGACCGAAACCTTCGACCCCGTGCCCACGCCCGGCGCCGAGCTGCTGGTGCTGGCCGGCGACATCGACAGCCGATGGGCCGGCTATGAATGTTTCGCCAACTGGCCGGTGCCGGTGATCGTGGTCGCCGGCAACCATGAATTCGACGGCCGCGATTTTGACGCCACACAGGCCGGCCTGCGCAGTCTGTGTACGCGGCTGGGCTTGCGCTTGCTGGAATGCGAGTCGCTCGTACACACCGGCGCCAGCGGCGAAAGGGTGCGTGTGCTGGGCACCACGCGCTGGAGCGACTTCGACCTCTTCGGCGCCCAGCAGCGCGCGCGCGCCGAACGCGCCGCCGGCTACTTCCTGCGCCTGATGGCCAGCAGCCGCGGCGGCCAGCCCTTTGACGCCGCCGCCGTGCGCAGCGAAAGCCTGCGCTGCCGCGCCTGGCTGGAGCAAGAACTGCAACGCGCGCCGCAAGGCCGCTGGGACAAGACACTCGTCATCACCCACTTTGCACCCAGCCTGCGCAGCGCCGATCCGCGCTATGGCCAGCAGAGCGGCACGGCCAGCTTCTGCAACGCCGACGACGACCTCATTGCGCGCGCCGACCTCTGGCTGCACGGCCACCTGCACTGCCGCCACGACTACCGCGTCAACCGCGCCGGCCGGGCGCCCAGCCGCGTGGTGTGCCAGGCGCGCGGGCTGGCCCACAAGGGCGAAGACGAGGGTTACGACAGCGCTTTGCTGATCGAGGTGTGACCCGGCATGAATGCCGCGCCGGCCTGCAGCGCTCTACCGGCTGCCCAAGCCGCGCCAGCACGTGGCCTGCACCAGCTCCACGATCTGCGCGTCACTGAAGTTGCCGCCGGCCTTCAGGAAGGCCGGCACCGGGTCGCAGGCGCGGGCGTAGATGGTGTACAGCACCACCTCGGGCGGCAACGCGGTGTCGATGTCGCCGTCGGCCTGCGCCTGCACGATCCAGCCGCCGAGCACGTCGCTCACGCGCATGATGGCGTCGAGGTAACTCTTGCTCGCCATCAACTCGGCGCGCAGGCTGGAATTTTGCGACGGCACGGTCGGCATCTCGCCCGCCAGTTGCACTTCCAGCGCCCAACGGGTGATCGCCACCAGGCGCTGAAAGGGGCTGGCTTCGGTGCGCGCGGCCTGCAGGTCAACAACGGCCTGCGTGCGCTCCATCAAACGCACCATGGCGGCTGCGGCCAGGGCTTCCTTGGAGGCAAAGTGTTTGTACAGGCTGGCCTTGGCGATGCCCACATCGGCGGCCACTTCGTCCACCGTCATGAGGTCGAAGCCCTTGTCGGCCAGCAGCCGGTTGACCGATTCGACGATGGCGTCCTCGCGGACGCGAAGAACCTGCGCTTTGAATGACAGACGCGACATGACTTGATTCTAGTCGCCAGCGTCGTGGGTTGAACTGACCAGTCGCGGAATCAACGGCGCGGTCATACCGCACCGCGCGGCGAGCGCAAGGCCCGATCAGGCGACCGGTTTGCGGCGCGCCGACAGGCGCCTGACCCACCCGGGTTGGCGGCTCGGCGGTGGCGGCGCCTTGGGTGGTGACTCGGGCTCGACCGGCGTCATGCTGAGTTCCAGGCCGAACGCGGTGCCGTAGTCGGCGGCGTCCATGTCCACCTGCGGCGGGCTGACGCGCCAGCCCGGGAACCAGCGGTGTGGAGTGACGGCTTTGGTCATGACGCGGCCCTGGGAGGTGTTTGTTGGTAACGAGTGTCACTGGCCTGCTGCGCCCATGCACGCTGAACAGAGGGCGTCGCGTGCGCCAATTCACGGTGCCTCGGCCTGCATGCGCAGGCCCTTAGAATCGCGCCCCTTCCGCCCCTTCAGCGGCTTCCCTTTCGCGCCCTCTGCTTTGGCCAGACTGCCGACATGACCCGACCGCCCGGCTTTTTGGCCATCGACTTCGGCACCTCCAACTCCGCCGTGGCCCTGCCGCAGCCCGAGGGCGGCGTGCGGCTGGTGGACCTGGAGTCCGGCCAACCCACCATGCCGACGGCGGTGTTCTACCGCGCCGACACACCGCCGCAGCAGCTGGACGCAGAGCGCCTGTACGGCCGCGCGGCCATCGCGGCCTACGTCGAAGGCATCGACGGGCGGCTGATGCGATCGATGAAAAGCATCCTCGGCTCCAGCCTGCTCGACCAGGGCACCGACATTGGCGGCGGCCGCGCGGTGCGCTACCGCGACGTGGTGGTGGGCTACCTGCGCCACCTGAAAATACGCGCCGAGGCCGAAGCCGGCCACCCCGTCAGCCGCGCCGTGCTGGGCCGGCCCGTCTTCTTTGTGGACGACGAACCAGCGCGCGACGCGCAGGCCCAGGCCGCGCTGGAAGCAGCAGCGCGCCAGGCCGGCTTCACCGAGCTGCAGTTCCAGTACGAGCCGATCGCCGCCGCGCTGGACTTCGAGCGCACGGTGCAGCAGGAATGCCTGGTGCTGGTGGCCGACATCGGTGGCGGCACGTCTGACTTTTCACTCGTGCGCGTGGGCCCCGAACGTGCAAAGCGCGCCCGCGCAATGGCCGAGCGGCGCGACGACATCCTGGCCAACCACGGCGTACACCTGGCCGGCACTGACTTCGACCGCCATCTCGAACTGGCCTGCATCCTGCCGCTGCTGGGCTACCGCACGCTGCGGCCGGCCAGGAAGGGCGAAGCGCCGCGCGAGGTGCCCAGCGCGGTCTATTTCGACCTCGCCACCTGGCACCTCATCAACACCGTTTATGCGCCGGCGCGGTTGGCCGAACTGCGCAGCATGAAAGGCTGGTACGCCGACCCGCGCCACCACACGCGGCTGATGACGGCGGTGGATGAACGCCTGGGCCATGCGTTGGCCGCTGCGGCCGAGCGCGCCAAGATCGACGTCGCCTTGCACGGCCAGGCCGCTGTCGATCTGGGTGCGCTGGAATCCGGCCTGCGCTCGGCGCTGAACGAGGCCCAGGCCGCCAGCGCCATCGAAGCCGACCTCGAACGCATCGTGCAAGCGGCGCTGCAGACCGCGCGCCAGGCCGGTGTTGCGCCGGCGCAGGTGCAGGCGCTGTACTTCACCGGAGGCTCAACCGGATTGACGCCGCTGGTGGACCGCATCGCCGCCTGCTTCCCGCTGGCCAAGCCGGTGCGCGGCGACCGCTTTGCCAGCGTCGCGACAGGCCTCGGGCTGCACGCGCGGGCGGTGTTCGGCGCCTGAGGTCGAAGCCCGGCCGAAGCCGGGCGCTGGCTCAGGACTTGTTGCCCGCCTTGTAGGCCGCGACCGCCTTCTTCAAGTCATCGAGCGGTTCACACGGCGACGTACACAGCCTGGACAGCGTCGCCAGGTGCGCTTCGGCAGTGACCAGGTCCTTCTTCATCAGCGCCAGTTCACCCGCGTATTCCAGCGCGCCTTGGTGCTGCGGGTTGATGCGCAGAGCCGCGTCGTAATGTTTCTGCGCCGCGTCCAGGTCGGGCCGGGCCTGCTTGCGCTGGGCGTAGCCCATCAGGTTGTTCCAGTCGGCGTCCCCCGTGGCGTTGACGCGCTTGAGTTCGTCGATGGCCGCCGCCCAGCGCGCGGCCTGGATGTGTACCCGCGCGGCAGCCAGCGGCTGCTGCTGCGCCTGCGCGGCGCGCGCGGGGCTGGGCGGCGGCGGCTCCGGCGTGTCGGCGGCCAGGGCCGTGAGGGGTGTCAGCGCGCACAGCGCAGCCAAAGTGAACGCGGCTTGTTGCTTCATCGGGGTCTCCGGGTTGGGGTGCGGGGTGCGGGACGCGACGCGCCGCGGGGCTTGGCGCGGCCCGGCAGGTGCCGCGGTGGCGGAAGCGCAGCACGCGGCCGCGTCACGTCGGCAATCAGCATCAGCGCGCGCACGACATCCTGCACCGCTTCGGCCAGGTCCTTGGGCGGCTCCAGCGTGTCGATGACGGCGATCAGCGCAGCGGCGTCTTCCAGGTCTTCGGGGTCGAAGTGCATGAACAGCAGCGCCAGCGGTTCCACCAGTTCAGCGTTGTCCAGCGCCATCAGTTCGGGGAAGAGTTCCATCGCAGCGGCGAAGCCGGCGGTCCAGGGCAGCACGCTGTCGGCGGGGCTGGCTGCGTGCTCGTCATCGGCGTCCAGCTGGTAGATCCAGGGGTCGAACCACTGCCGCTCGCCGATGGCCCCGTCCAGCTCCGCATGGCGGCGGCGCACCAGCGCCTCCAGCTCGTCGCGTGCCGGGCCTGCGGGCGCTTCGCGGCCGTCGAGGTCGGCGACATGCGGCAGCCAGCGCGACAGTGGCAGCAGCTTGGGGCTCAGCAACACGCCGCACAGGTAGCCGTCCAGCGCGCTCACGTCCAGCGGCTGCAACGGTGCGGGCAAGGCGGCGAGCAGGGCTTGCAGCCGGTCGAGGTCCTGGTCGTCGAATGGGGCGGGTTGCACGGGGTGTCGCTGCGGTGGTGGATCAGGGGGTGGGACGACGGGTCGCCGTGGAGTGGGCCTCTACGGGTTCGATGGGGCGGATTGGATTGTTGCGCACAGCCTTGCGCGCCGGTTCACGGCAGTGGGCTCAAGCTCTAGACTTCGCATTCCCCCGACTGCAAGGAGCCACCATGGGCGCACCCGAAGCCTTCACCCAGACCACCGATGTGGCGCACTGGATCAACGGTGCCACGCAACGCGGTACCAGCACGCGCACGCAGACGGTCTGGAACCCCACCACGGGCGCCAAGGCGCGCCAGGTGCTGCTGGCCACCGAGGCCGACGTCAACGCCGCCGTGGCCGCCGCCGTGGCCGCGCAACCGGCCTGGGGCGACATGCCGCCGATCCGCCGCGCGCGCGTGCTGAACCAGTTCCTGGCGCTGCTGAATCAGCACAAGGACACGCTGGCGGCGATGATCACCGCCGAGCACGGCAAGGTCTTCACCGATGCACAGGGTGAAGTCAGCCGCGGCATCGACATCGTCGAATTCGCCTGCGGCATTCCGCAATTGCTCAAAGGCGACTACACCGACCAGGTCAGCACCGGCATCGACAACTGGACGCTGCGCCAGCCGCTGGGTGTGGTGGCCGGCATCACGCCTTTCAACTTCCCGGTGATGGTGCCGATGTGGATGTTTCCGGTGGCGCTGGCCTGCGGCAACGCCTTCATCCTGAAGCCCAGCGAACGCGACCCGAGCCCTTCGCTGTTCATGGCCGAGCTGCTCAAACAGGCCGGCCTGCCAGACGGTGTTTTCAGTGTCATCCAGGGCGACAAGGTGGCGGTGGATGCGCTGCTCAAGCACCCGGACGTGAAGGCGCTCAGCTTCGTCGGCAGCACGCCCATCGCGCAGTACATCTATGAAACCGG
>JANNGN010000561.1:0-1675 GCA_031403895.1 Rubrivivax sp.
CGGGGTTGATGCGTTGTCTGATCGAGCGGCGCATTGGTGTGGAGACCATGGACACCGCGGCCGCATGTCGCACCTATAACGTGCTAGTGAGTGAGGGCCGCTGTGTCGTGGCGGCCTTGCTGGTGTCGTGACGGCCTTGCCGGTGTCGTGACTTTATAATCTGCGGCTGAGCCCCATCTGGGCTCAGGTCAGAACTCCCATATCGCTCATGACGCCCGTCCTCAATAAAGCACTTCCAGAGTTCGAAGCCCAAGCCACCAGCGGTGTGAAGTTCACGCCCGCGGCCTTTTCCGGTCGCTCGGTGGTGCTGTACTTCTACCCCAAGGACCACACGCCGGGCTGCACCACCGAAGGCATGCAATTCCGTGACAGGCACAAGGATTTCATCAAGGCCGGCGCCGTGGTGTTCGGTGTGTCGCGCGACAACATGGCCTCGCACGAGAAATTTCGCCAGAACCTCGAACTGCCCTATCAGCTGATCGCCGATACCGAAGAAAAGCTGTGCCACATGTTCGGCGTGGTCAAGAACAAGATCATGTACGGCAAGAAGGTCAAGGGCATCGAGCGCAGCACCTTCTTGATCGATGCCAGCGGCGTGCTGCGAGCCGAATGGCGTGGCATCAAGGTCGCCGGCCATGTCGATGACGTGCTCAAGGCCGTCAAGGACCTGGGCAAAAAGGCCGCCTGAAATTGCGCCCCGACGTTGATCGATCGATGCGCGTGAGGAGCACGCTGCGCAGCCTCTGAAACTGCAAAGCCGCCCAGCTTGCCTGTGCGGCTTTTTTTATTTCCTCTACCCGCCCTGCCGAAGCGATTTCATGCCACTGCCCAAGCCGCCTGCCACCAAAGCCGCCCTGCTGACTTCCGCCGACTTCGAGGCCCAGGCCGCCCCGCGCACCGATAAACGCGGCAGCAAGGCTGCCGCCGAACCGGAGCTGCCGGCCGCGCTGGAACTGTTTGATGGCGCCGTGCCCGTCGCCGCGCCCAAGCTGCCCGGCCGCGCCGCGCCGCCCCAGCCGGCCCGGCCCGCGACCAGCCTGCCCACCAAGTCGCTGTCGCAGGCGCAGCGGCCGGCGCTGACCCAGACCACAGGCGCCATGCCGCGCGAGAGCAAGCCGCGAGGCACCGGACCGGCCAAGCTCTTCGTGCTCGACACCAACGTGCTGATGCACGACCCGATGAGCCTTTTCCGCTTTGAGGAACACGACGTCTTCCTGCCGATGATCACGCTGGAAGAGCTCGACGGCCACAAAAAGGGCATGAGCGAAGTGGCACGCAACGCGCGCCAGGTGAGTCGCTCACTTGATGCGTTGGCTACAGACACCAAGTTCGATCCCAAGGAAGGCATTCCGCTGGCCAAGACCGGCCACAAGGATGCCGCCGGCAAGCTGTTCTTCCAGACCATGCTGCTGGAGATCAAGCTGCCCGAAGGCCTGCCCCAGGGCAAGGCCGACAACCAGATCCTGGGCGTGGTGAAGAGCCTGCGCGAGCAGCACGCGGGCCGCGAGGTGGTGCTGGTGTCCAAGGACATCAACATGCGCGTCAAGGCGCGCGCGCTGGGGCTGGCGGCCGAGGACTATTTCAACGACAAGGTGTTGGAAGACGGCGACCTGCTGTACACCGGCATCCTGCCGCTGCCGGCCGACTTCTGGGAGCGCCACGGCAAGACGATGGA
>JANNGN010000562.1:0-3590 GCA_031403895.1 Rubrivivax sp.
GGCAGCGCGTACATGAGGTCGATGTTGAAGGTGTCGAAGGCCTCGGCAGCCTCCGCCACCGCAGCCCGCGCTTGCGCCGCGTCGTGGACGCGGCCGATGCGCTGCAGCGCGGCGTCGTCGAAGCTCTGCACACCGATCGACAGCCGCGTGACACCGGCTGCGCGAAAGGCCTTGAAGCGCTCGCGCTCGAAGGTGCCGGGGTTGGCTTCGAGCGTGATTTCGGCGCCCGGCTCCAGCGGCAAGCGCGCGCGGATGTCGGCCAGCAGGCGGTCGATGCCGGCGGGTGAGAACAGGCTTGGCGTGCCGCCACCGATGAAGACGCTGACGACGCGGCGGCCCCAGATCAGCGGCAGCGCGGCTTCAAGGTCGGCGCGCAGTGCGTCGAGGTATTGCTGCTCAGGCAACTGACCCTTGTTCTCGTGCGAATTGAAGTCGCAGTAGGGGCACTTCTTCAGGCACCAGGGCAGGTGCACGTACAGCGCCAGCGGCGGCAATGCGCCGAGTTGCAGCGTGCCGGGGCGCAGGTAGTGGTCAACGCCGGGCGACGCGGCCGATGCCGGACCCAGCAGCGGCCGCGGAACCGGCTCTGCCGGGCCGCTGGGCGCGCCGCCCTGGGGGGGAGCGCCGGAGGCGCTTCGGGGGGGGGTCACAGACACCACACTTCGCGCAGCAGTGCCTGCATCTGCACCATGGCCCGGCTGCGGTGGCTGTGCTGGTTTTTCTGGGCCGCATCCATCTCGGCCACGCTGCGCCGAAGTTCGGGGATGAACATCAGTGGGTCGTAGCCGAAGCCTTGATCGCCACGCGGCGCGATCAGTATTTCACCCGGCCAGCGGCCCACCGCCATCAACGGCTGCGGGTCTTCGGCGTGGCGCACCGCCACCAGCGTGCAGACGAAGTGCGCACGCCGGTCGGCCGCGCCCGCCAGCCGCTGCAGCAGCAAGGTGTTGTTGGCGGCGTCCTGCAGGCGGCGGCGGGCTTCGCGGTCGCCGTCTGCTTGCACTTCGCCGGCGTAGTGCGCCGAGACCACCCCCGGCGCGCCGCCGAGTGCGTCCACGCACAAGCCGGAGTCGTCGGCGATCGCCGGTCCCTGTGCGGCCACTGAGGCATGGCGCGCCTTGGCGAGCGCGTTTTCGATGAAGGTGTGGTGCGGCTCTTCGGCCTCGGTGATGCCCAGCTCGCCCTGCGCCAACAGCTGAATGCCCGTACCGCTCAGCATGGCGCTTAGCTCCTTCAGCTTCTTGGCGTTGCTCGACGCCAGCACCAGGCGCATCGCGGTCAACCTCAAACAGCGCCAAGCGCGCTGCGCTGCATTGCCACCAGCTCGCGGATGCCCTTGTCGGCCAGCGCCAGCAGGCGGTCCATCTCGGTGCGCGTGAACGGCGCGCCTTCTGCCGTGCCCTGCACCTCGACAAAGCCGCCCGATGCCGTCATGACGACGTTCATGTCGGTGTCGCAGGCCGAGTCTTCGGTGTACTCCAGGTCCAACAGCGGCGCGCCCTGCACCACGCCCACCGAGACCGCAGCCACGAAGTCGCGGATCGGGCTGTGCTTGATGCGGCCCTGCGCCAGCAGCCACGACACCGCGTCGTGGGCCGCGACGAAAGCGCCTGTGATGGCCGCCGTGCGTGTGCCGCCGTCGGCTTGCAACACGTCGCAGTCCAGGCTGATGGTGCGTTCGCCCAGCGCCTTCAGGTCGAACACGCTGCGCAGGCTGCGGCCGATCAGGCGCTGGATTTCCTGCGTGCGCCCGCTCTGCTTGCCCTTGGCGGCTTCGCGGTCGCTGCGTGTGTGGGTGGCACGCGGCAGCATGCCGTATTCCGCCGTCAGCCAGCCTTCGCCGCCGCCGCGCTTGAAGGGCGGCACCTTCTCTTCGACCGACGCGGTGCAGAGGACCTGGGTGTGGCCGAAGCTCACCAGCACCGAGCCTTCGGCGTGGCGCGTGTAGGCGCGCTGGATGGTGACGGGGCGCAGTGCATCGGGCAGGCGGCCGTCTGATCGTTCAAAGCTCATGGGGTTTCCTGGGTCTGGGCCACGGGGCGGGATGCCCGCGTGGCCCTGCAACGGGCTTTTAGCGTTTCTTGAGCGAGCTGCGCTGGATCGCTTCGTTGATCTCGCGGATCGAGCGTTCGATCTCGGCGTCGTCCATCTCGTCGCCCGAACCGTCGGCGCCCAGGCTGGCCTGGATGGTGGACGCAAAAACATCGTCGCCCAGCGAATGGGTGGAGATGCCGCTCTTGCTGTCGGTGTCTTCAGCGGCTTCCCATTCCACCGCCAGCACGGTGACGTTGTCGCTTTTGTCGCCCGCTGCGCGCAACGCACGTTCAACCAGTTCGGGCACGGCGTCGGAGATCGGGCGGTTGGCCAGGATGTCGGTGATGATGGCGTCCGACACCGTGCCCCACAGGCCGTCGGAACACAGCATGACCTTGTCGCCCGGCCGCACCAGCAGCGGGCCTGCGGTGTCCACCACCGGCTTGCCCGGACTGCCCAGGCAGGTGAAGAGCACGTTGCGGTTGACCTTGTCGTTCATCGGCACGACTTGCGCCAACGTCTGCTGCAGCTCGGAATAGGAATGGTCACGCGTGCGTGCCACCAGCTTGTCACCACGCACCAGGTACAGGCGCGAATCGCCACAGTGCGCCCAGTACGCCGCATTGCCCTGCAGCAGGCAAGCCACCAGCGTGGTGCGCGGCGTGTCCAGCAACGCGCGCTCGGTGGCATAACGTAGCAGTTGGTGGTGGCCGGCGACGATGGCATCGTGCAGGAAACGCAGCGGCTCGTTCAGGCGCGGCTTGGCTTCACGCTGAAAGTGGGCAGACAGCGTTTGCAGCGCCAGCTGCGAAGCCACCTCGCCTTCAGGGTGCCCACCCATGCCATCGGCCAGGGCGAACAAACCCGAATCGCGCGTGTAGCAGTAGCCCATGCGGTCTTCGTTTTTTTCGCGGCCGCCCTTTCGGCTGACCTGGTAGACCGAGAACCTCATGGCGCCCTCAAGGCTTTGCGCCGGTTTTCAGGGTTTCGAGCTGCAGCTTCAGGCGCTCACCGAAGCTGAGCTTGGTATAGCGCCGCTCGGTCTCGCGCGCCAGTTCCTTCTGCAGCGCAAACACACTTTGCGGCCGGCTCAGCGGGTCCAGCGACATGCACCATTCGGTGACCTCGATGAGGTTGTCGCTGTACACATTTCGCAGGCGCGACAGGCTCAAGGCCAGGCGGTCTTTTTCCAGCCGCTGTGGCGCATCATTTGGCGGGTAGCCCTGCATGCAGGCGTAGATGCAGGCGCCGATGGCGTAGATGTCGGTCCAGGGGCCGAGCGTGCCGTCACGGCGGTACATCTCGGGCGCTGCAAAGCCGGGCGTGTACATCGGGCGGATGAAGTTGCCTTCCTTGCTCAGCACCTCGCGCGCGGCGCCAAAGTCGAGCATCACCGCCTTGTTGTCATTGGTGACGAAGATGTTGGCCGGCTTGATGTCCAGGTGCAGCATCTTGTGCTGGTGCACGATGCGCAGGCCGCGCAGGATCTCGTCGAAGAGGCTGCGGATGGTGCTTTCACGAAACACCTTGTCACGCTTCAGGTCGCGCGCGGTGAC
>JANNGN010000563.1:0-2885 GCA_031403895.1 Rubrivivax sp.
CCAATGGCCGCATACCTGATACGGCGCCTGTGGCAGATGATCCCCACCTTGCTGGGTGTCGTGCTGCTGGTGTTCTTCCTCTTCAAGGCCTTCGGCGGCGACCCCGCTGAAGTGCTGGGTGGCCTGAACGCCAGCAAAGAGCAGATCGACGCCATCCGCCAGCAACTGGGCCTGAACGAGCCGGTGTGGTACCAGCTGTGGCTCTTCGTCAAGCAGATCGTCACCTTCGACTGGGGCAAGAGCTGGGCCACGAATGAAGCGGTGAGCAACCTCTTCGCCACCCGCCTGCCTGCCACGCTGACGGTGATGATCCCGATCCTGATTCTTGACGTGGTGCTGGCCCTGCCCATCGCCATGTGGGTGGCCTACCGCCGCGGCACGCTCACCGACCGGCAATTCGGACGCGCCGGCTACGCGTCCTTTAATAACTACAGCGCGACCTCCGAGGGAGGCAGCGCCTCGGGCCCAGCTCTTGCCCCAGTCGAAGGTGACGATCTGCTTGACGAAGAGCCACAGCTGATACCACACCGGCTCGTCCAGACCGAGCTGCTGGCGGATGGCATCGACCTGCTCCTTGCTGGCGTTCAGGCCGCCCAGCACTTCAGCGGGGTCGCCGCCGAAGGCCTTGAAGAGGAAGAACACCAGCAGCACGACGCCCAGCAGCGTGGGGATCATCTGCCACAGGCGCCGTATCAGGTATGCGGCCATTGCTTGCGTTCTCCATGCGCGCGGCGCTGCTTGTGGCAATGGCGCGCGTCGATTGTCTGAGTGAGGCAGTTTAGGGCGCGCGCCAGCGCCCGCCCCGCCGGGCTAACCCCCGCTTATAGGGTGCGGCCGGGATCAGTCTTCTTCATGACCGGCATCGTTCGCATGAGTGGCTGCCGCCCTCAAGCGCTTGGGCACCGAGCCGGTCTCGAAGTAGGACTTGAGGTCGGCGACGATCTCATCGGTCGTTCGGGGGTTCACACCGAGCTTGTCGGCGAATTTGCGGCCGGGGTGGATCATGTCCCAGGGCGAGCGGTACTGATCCTTGCGGCGCTGGCCTGGGTCTTTGTTGCCGAAGCCGTCGATGACGCGGTTCCAGACCGGCTTGTACTGCTCAATGAGCATGTTCTCGCCGAGCGGAATCCAGATGTCATCGACGACCAGGCTTTGGTAATGGAAGTCAGCTGCGTCCAGGTTGGCAGCCTCGCCAACCGAGGCCAGATGTTGGCCCAGCCGATCACGCAGCGCGACGCCCTTGGCCGACGCGTCTTCACTCAAACCGCCCTTGCGCCCGCCTTTGGGAATGGCCTTGCCGATATAGATGGGCTGACCGAACTTGCCGCTGCGGTTCTTCTGCGCAACTGGTGCATAGCAGTCCAGTTTCCCCAGGTAGTAGATGACATACACGCCAGCGCCGGCCAGTTGCGAGGTTTCGGTGAGCGGCTTCACAGGCGACGCCAGGATGGCCCGCACGATACTTTCCGCAAGGCTGCGTTTTTCCAGCGGGTTGTAGGGTTTGGCCACCTACCGTCCCCCAGTCATGCGCAGCGTTGCAGCCACCGAAGCAGCCACCGTCTCGGCCAGAAGCACGGGCACCGCATTGCCAATCTGGCGCATGGCCTCGGTCCACGAGCCGCAGAGTACGAATTCATCCGGAAAGGTCTGCAGCCGCGCGGCTTCGCGCACGGTGAAATAGCGCACCGAGCCGTCGGGCCGGGCGAGCATGTTCTCGCCGCCCGGCACGCCGTGGTCGCCGGCCTTCAAGGTCTTGGCTGGCGCGTCCAGCGGGCTGCCGGTGTGGCCGGAATAGCTGCGCGCCCCGGGGTTGAATGAGTGGTTCGGAACGGCGTTGCGCGGGCACTTTTCGGGGTCGGGCAAGTCATGGATGGCATCCCGCACGGTGGCCCACGGCAGGGTCGCAAAGAGCGGCGTGTCGCGCACCCGGTCCACCCTGTCTCGCAGCAGCGCACTGAGGGCGGGTCGTTGGCGCTTGGCCACCTCGTGGCGCTCCCAATACTCGCCGCTGACCCATTGATTGCGCAGCAAGGCGGCCTCGGTGTGCGTGGCTTCAGGAAAACTCCACTGCGCGCCAAGGTCGGACCGAAACCCGACCAGAAAGACCCGTTCACGCTTCTGCGGCACGCCGTAATCGGCCGCGTTGAGCAGCCGATACACCACGTTGTAGCTGGCCCGCCCGCGGTTGGCCGTGTGATGCCCTTCCAGGCGGGCGCGATGGCATTCCCACGTCTCTTGCGGCTTGCGTGTGATCTGTGGGTGCGAAAGCTGGAGGTGGAAGTACTCGAAGTACGACGAGAAGGTCTCGCGCATCAAACCCTTGACGTTTTCGAAGATGAAGGCTTTGGGCTGCAACTCGCGCACCGCGCGCACGGCTTCGGGGAACATGTCGCGCTCGTCGAGTTGGCCGCGCGCCTTGCCGCCCATTGAGAAAGGCTGGCAGGGCGGCCCGCCCGACACCACGAAGATGCCGCCACCGACACCGTTGTAGTCAAAGGCGCGTGCATCACCTTCGAACAACGGCCACTCGGCCACCCCGCCTGCGTGCAGGCTTTGGTTGTGGCGCAAGGTCTTGCAGGAATCGTGATCCCATTCGACCACCGCCGCATGGCGGAAGCCCGCCCGTGACATGCCCATGGCCAAACCGCCGGCACCCGCGAACAACTCAACACTGCGCATCGTCCCATTCCCCTCAGATCGGCCCTGTCGCAGCGCGGTGCTTCCACGCGCATTGCCGCACCGCGCGAGGATAGCGCCCGCTGCGGGGTGAACAGTGCAATGCCGAGCAAAGTGTGGCTGGGTCTATGGCGTGTCTGATTGCCCTTGCGAAACACTAGACTGAGGCACTTTCACACCTGCCAATCATCATGATTTCACTCTTCTCA
>JANNGN010000564.1:0-3786 GCA_031403895.1 Rubrivivax sp.
GCGCCGCTGACGCGGTGCGCCAGCGTGATGAGCAAGCCGACGCCGGCCGTGGTGGCCAGGCCGATGCCGAAATGCCCGCGCGTCAGATACCAGGCGGCGGCCAGCACGAAGGCGATCCAGGCCGGCGTCAGCGCCAGGCCAGCCAGCGTGAACTGCCAACCCGCCAGCAGCACGCCGACGCCGAAGACGATCATCGGCACGCCGACGAAGTGGGTCAGGATGTTGCGCCGGTCGCGGTGGTATTCCGCGTACTGGTTCAGCAACGCGGTGGCGGGTCGGAATGGGGTGGCCATGGTGCTTGTCTCCTTGCAGGGTCATCCTAGCGCAGCCACCTAGAATCTGCGCATGGCAAATGGGCGAAGAATGAGTATCAAATGACCATCAAGAGCGACAAGTGGATCCGCCGCATGGCTGAAGCGCACGGCATGATCGAACCCTTCGAGCCAGGCCAGGTGCGCACCAACGCAGAAGGCCAGCGCATCGTCAGTTACGGCACCAGCAGTTACGGCTACGACATTCGCTGCGCGCCAGAGTTCAAGGTCTTCACAAACATCCACAGCACGGTGGTGGACCCGAAGAACTTCGACGAGAACAGCTTCGTTGACATCAACAAGGACGTCTGCGTCATCCCGCCCAACAGTTTTGCGCTGGCGCGCACGCTCGAATACTTTCGCATCCCGCGCAACGTGCTGACCATCTGTTTGGGTAAATCGACTTACGCGCGCTGCGGCATCATCGTCAACGTCACGCCCCTGGAACCTGAATGGGAAGGCTTCGTGACGCTGGAATTCAGCAACACGACGCCGCTGCCGGCCAAGATCTACGCCGGTGAGGGCTGCGCGCAGGTGCTGTTCTTCGAGAGCGATGAGGTCTGCGAGACGAGCTACAAAGACCGTGGTGGCAAGTACCAGGGCCAGACTGGCGTGACGCTGCCGAAGACTTGAGGCCAGCGCGCCCGCGCCTGACCAGGCTTGCAGGGCATGCGCCGGGTGGTTGTCTGACGCGGGCAGCGTCCCCCACGCGGCAAAATCGCGATTCGGCGCTTTTGCGTCGGCGGGGGCGCGCATGAAATGGGAAGGGCAGGACCAGAGCAGCAACGTCGAAGACCGCCGCGGCGAAGGTGGCGTTGGCGGCGGCAGAAGCTTCATTGGCGGACGCGGCATTGGCGTCGGCACTATCGCCATCGCGCTGGTGGCAGGTTGGGCCTTCGGCATCAACCCGCTCACCGTGCTGGGCCTGCTGAGCGGTGGTGGCGTGGAAGCGCCGCAGCCGCAGCAGGCGCCCGCAGGCCCGGCGCCGCGCCCTCCAGCCAGTGACAAGGCAGCCGCTTTCGTCTCGACCGTGCTGCGCGACACCGAACAGGTCTGGGGCAAGGTGATGCAGACCGGCGGCGGCAGCTACCGCGAACCGAAGCTGGTGCTGTTCCGCGGCGCCACGCCCACCGCCTGCGGCACCGGTGAATCGGCGGCGGGCCCGTTCTACTGCCCGGGCGACGCCAAGGTTTACGTTGACCTCGACTTCTTCGACACGCTCAGCAAACGCCTGGGCGCGCCCGGCGACTTTGCGCAGGCCTACGTCATTGCGCACGAAGTCGGCCACCATGTGCAGAACCTGATGGGCATCACAGGCAAAGTGGACGCGATGCGCGGCAAGGTCAGCGAAGCGCAGATGAACGCGCTGTCGGTGCGCGTCGAATTGCAGGCCGACTGCCTGGCCGGCGTGTGGGCGTACCACTCGCAGCAGAGCAAGGGCTGGCTCGAACGCGGCGACATCGAAGAAGCGCTCAACGCCGCCAGCCAGATCGGTGACGACACGCTGCAGAAAGCCTCGCGCGGCCGCGTCGTGCCAGAAACCTTCACCCATGGCAGCAGCCAGCAGCGCATGAGCTGGTTCAAGCGCGGCATGGACACGGGCAGCGTCAAGCAGTGCAACACTTTCGACGCCAAGTAGTGCGCGGCGCGGGCCGGCAGCCCCGGCAGTTCGTCACAGTTCAGCGCGCCGATCCCCTTGATCGAGTGCCCTTGACCTGTGGTGGACTCCCCCATTGAAGTGGTGCCAAGACGCTCGACTGGCGCAACCATGGCCGCATCACTTCAGGAGTTCAGCATGACCTGCGAACGTCACGATGCGAAAACGGTTCGGCGCAATGCGATGCACCAAAGTTCATCGGCGCCGCCAGCGGCGATGCCTCCCGGCCATGTCGGGGAATTTGTGATTCCGGGCACCGGCCGGCTGGTGTGGTGGACGGGCCGCGTGGCGATCGGATTGCTGCACCAACCGCAGCGCTACTTCGAGCCAGTCTCTCAGTCCTCGCTGTGGCTGCAGCAGTTGCTGCTCGGAAATTCACGCAAGGTGCAAGTCGCTCGGGCTTGACCTCTTTGAGGGATCGAGTGAGCTTGTTTGGGCCGGGCGGCAGGGCGCATCGATGACTGGCGCCAACGCCTGACTCCGCCGAGAGGGCAACCGACACGACTGGAGCTAACGCGCAATGTCGTTGCCCCAGCCGCACCCTGCCAAACCGTTCAACGCTTGTGGTGCGACGCGGCCAACTCGTACACCGGCGTCGGAATGCCCTCCAGGCGAGCTTTCAATTGCAGCGCCAGAAACTCCGAGTAGTGGCGTGACTGGTGCAGGTTGCCGCCGTGGAACCACAAGTTGAGCACCTGCGTTGGCTTCCACATGTTGCGCAACTCACCCTCCCACGGACCGGGGTCCTTGGGCGTGTCCGAGCCCAGGCCCCAGACCTTGCCCACCTTGTCGGCGACTTCGGGCGAGACGAGGTCGGCCAGCCAGCCGTTCATCGACCCGTAGCCGGTGGCATAGACGATCAGGTCGGCCGGCAGTTCGCTGCCGTCGCTGAGGATCACCGAGTGCGCCTTGATGCGCTCGATGTGTACGCCGCTCCGCAGCTTGATGCTGCCGTTGGCCACCAGTTCCGACGCACCCACGTCGATGTAGTAGCCCGAACCGCGCCGGAGGTACTTCATGAACAGGCCCGAGCCGTCCGGACCGAAGTCGAGCATGAAGCCGGCCTTCTCGAGCCGGGCGTACAGGTCGGCATCGCGTTTTTTCATCTCGTGATACACCGGCACTTGCATCGGCGCCATGACCTTGTAGAGGATCGACGCGAAGATCAGGTCCGCCTTGCCGGTCGTCACACCGGCTGTGACGGCAGCCTCGGAATACAGGCCGCCGAGGGCCAGTTCCATCAGCGATTCCGACGGCGCGATGTGCGTCGAGCTGCGCTGGATCATCGTCACGTCGGCACCGTGCTCCCACAGGGCCGCGCAGATGTCGTGCGCCGAATTGTTGGAGCCGAGCACGACGCACTTCTTGCCCCGCCAGGCCTCGGGCCCGGGGTGCTGGCTGGAGTGGTGCTGCTCGCCCTCAAAGGTCTCGGCGCCGGGGATCAGCGGCACGCTGGGGCGGCCGGAGACACCCATCGCGAATACCAGTTGACTGGGTCGCAGCGTGAGCTCGCGCCCATCCTTCTCAACGACGACTTCCCATTCCTGTTTCGCATTGTCGAAACGCGCCTTCTTCGCAGTGCTGGAGCCCCAGTAATTCAGCTCCATCACCTTGGTGTACATCTCGAGCCAGTCGCCGATTTTGTCCTTCGGCGCGAACACCGGCCAATGGTCCGGGAACGGCAGGTACGGCAGGTGGTCGTACCAGACCGGGTCGTGCAGACACAGGCTCTTGTAGCGCTTGCGCCAGGAGTCACCGGGCCGCGCGTTCTTCTCGATGATGATCGCCGGCACGCCCAGGCGCCGCAGCCGCGCGCCG
>JANNGN010000565.1:0-3639 GCA_031403895.1 Rubrivivax sp.
GTGTCCATCAGCTCGGGTGTCAAGCCAGCCGATGAGGCGGTGATTGACCAACTGGCCGCCACCGGCATTGGCGCCGACTACATCACCATCGACATCGCCCACGGCCACGCCGACAGCGTGCGCAAGACCATCTAGCACATCAAGGAGACGCTGCCGGCCACCTTCGTCATTGCCGGCAACGTGGCCACGCCCGAAGCCGTGATCGACCTCGAAAACTGGGGCGCCGACGCCCCCAAGGTCGGCGTCGGCCCGGGCAAGGTCTGCATCACCAAACTCAAGACCGGCTTCGGCACCGGCGGCTGGCAGCTGAGCGCGCTGAAGTGGTGTGCGCGCGTGGCTACCAAACCGATCATTGCCGACGGCGGCATCCGCCACCACGGCGACATCGCCAAGAGCGTGCGCTTCGGCGCTGCCATGGTGATGGTGGGCTCGCTGTTTGCGGGCCATGAAGAGTCGCCCGGCGCCACCGTGGAAATGGACGGCAAGCGCTACAAGGAGTACTACGGCAGTGCCAGCGATTTCAACAAGGGCGAGTACAAACACGTCGAAGGCAAACGCATCCTGGAGCCCATCAAAGGCGCCTTGGCCGACACGCTGCGCGAGATGCGCGAGGACCTGCAGAGCAGCATCAGCTACGCTGGCGGCCAGTTGCTGGCCGACCTGAAGAAAGTCAACTACGTGGTGCTCGGCGGCGAAAACGCTGGCGAGCACCTGTTCATGTGATGCGCCCGCAAACCCGGCTCAGCGCGGGATCATGCCGGGGCTGCTGTCGCCTTCGTCCAGGCTGCGCGGCGGCAAGCCGGGGCGCCGCGCCGCCAGCGGGAAGGCCCGGTCTGCGCTGAACGAGCCGGCCGGGCAGACGCCAGTGTCGGCGACCTGTTTCGCCGCACTCAGCAGCGGGTCGGCAGTGCCGCCCTGTGGCACGCTGAAGTTTTCGCCTACCACGCAGGTGGGCGCAAGTCCGTCGAAATACCGGCCTTCGTTGCGCTGGTTCACGCTTTCGAAATTGACCACGCTGTAGGTGCGGCCGCAGGCGCTGGCGGGCAGGAAACCCACCGGCTTGCCGCAGGTGGTTTCACCCACCGCCACCACCTCGACACCGGCGCCGCGCAGGCCGTTGATGAGCTGTTCGCTGGCCGAGCAGGTGCGCCGGCCCATCAACACGAAGACCCGCGGCAGGCTGAGGGCTGAACTTTGCGCCGTGAAACGGTAGCTCTGGTTGTTGCTGCTGGCGCGTTTGTCGTTGTAGAGCAGCGAGGCGTAGTTCAAGCCGTTGCCGCGTGAGCCTGCGATGTACGACGCCAGCGTGGCGCCGGTGGAAACCAGGCCGCCACCGTTGTAGCGCAGGTCCAGCACCAGGTCCTGCACGCCGTCGGCACGGAAGCGCGCGAACGCGGTTTCCAGCGGCGCCAGCGCCTGCGAGACCATGTCCTTCACGGCCACATAGCCCAACCGCCGGCCACCAGCGGTGGTGACGACGGTGGTGCCAGTGACGGGTGTGAGGTTGAAGACATCGGCGCGAACGGTGACTGTGCGGTCGATGCCGTTGCGGCGCAGCGTGAGGCTGAGCGTGTCGCCAATCTGCTGCGCCGTGAGTGCAGCAAAGTCTTCAGGCGCGATCAACTCGCTGGCCGCGCGGCCGTTGACCGTCAGCACCAGGTCACCGCGCTGCACGCCTTGCGCGGCGGCGGGCGACAGCGGCTCGACATGGCGCACGTAGAGCGGCAAAGAGCCGTCGCTCGCCCGTTCCAGCCCCGCCACAGACACACCGTAGCCGAGCGTCGCACCGTCGCCGAAAAAGCGGTTGAAGGACTCTGTCGTCTGGCTGCCGCTGTAGCGGTCACGAGGAAAATCGACAGT
Organism: Rubrivivax sp.; assembly: GCA_031403895.1. Classification (GTDB taxonomy): domain Bacteria; phylum Pseudomonadota; class Gammaproteobacteria; order Burkholderiales; family Burkholderiaceae_C; genus Rubrivivax. The sequence continues at coordinate 1,861 of JANNGN010000565.1, forward strand.
GCTGCCGGTGTAGAGCAGCGCGTCGAAATAACCCTGCACGTCAGCGTAAGGCGCGGCGTCGGGCTGCGGTGAGAAGCGGTACCAGAAGTACCACTCGTTCATGTAGCTGCCGAGCCAGGCCTTCTGCCCGGCGACGCTGCAATCGCTGGCGGTTGGCGGGGCGCTGCTGCCAGAGTCACCGCCGCAGGCTGCCAGCAGCAAGGGCAACAGCACCACGACGACGCGTGCGCGCCGTGGTCGGAGGGGTGGGTACAGCATGGCTTGTGTCTCCAGGAAGGTTCGCGTCAGCCAGGGGCCGACACCTACAATTCAAACTCCCGTCCGCGCCTTGGCGTTGACGTGGCGCAAGCAACTTGGCCGCGCCAGCTTGTATCGCTTTGTGCCCGTCGATTTGGCGCGGCCCCAACAGGATAGCCCCCGCCACCATGACCGAGCTTGCCAAGTCTTTTGAACCCGCCGCCATCGAAGCCCGCTGGGGCGCGGTGTGGTCGGCGCCAGGCTTTGCCGCGCCCACGCTCGACCCTGCGCGCCCGTCTTTCAGCATCCAGCTGCCGCCGCCCAACGTGACGGGCACGCTGCACATGGGGCATGCCTTCAACCAGACGATCATGGACGCGCTGACGCGCTACCACCGCATGCGCGGCCACAACACGCTGTGGCTGCCGGGCACCGACCACGCCGGCATTGCGACGCAGATCGTCGTCGAACGCCAGTTGCAGGAAAACGGCCTCTCGCGCCACGACCTGGGGCGCAAGAATTTCGTCGCCCAGGTGTGGGACTGGAAGGCCACCTCGGGCGCCACGATCACGAACCAGATGCGCCGCATGGGCGACAGCGTGGACTGGTCGCGCGAGTACTTCACGATGGACGAAAAACTCTCGGCCACCGTCACCGAGACCTTTGTGCGTCTGTTCGATGAAGGCCTGATCTACCGTGGCAAGCGTCTGGTCAGCTGGGACCCGACGCTGAGGAGCGCGGTATCGGACCTGGAGGTCGAAAGCGAAGAGGAGGACGGATTCCTGTGGCTGATCCGCTACCCGCTTGAAGACGGCAACGGCTCGGTGGTGGTGGCGACCACACGGCCCGAGACGATGCTGGGCGACACGGCAGTCATGGTGCATCCGGACGACGAACGCTACACGGCGTTCGTGGGCCACCGCGTCAGATTGCCGCTGTGCGATCGGCTGATTCCCGTCATTGCCGATAGTTATGTCGACAGCACCTTCGGCACCGGCGTGGTCAAGGTCACGCCCGCGCATGACGTGTACGACTACGCCGTCGGCCAGCGCCACGGGCTGCCGATGATCGGCGTGCTCGACCTTGACGCCAAGGTCAACGACAACGCGCCCGAGGCCTACCGCGGCCTGGACCGTTTCGTGGCGCGCAAGCGGGTCGTGGCCGACCTGGACGCGCTGGGTCTGCTGGTCGAAACCAGGAAGCACCGCCTCACCGTGCCGCGCTGCGCCCGCACCGGCCAGGTGGTGGAGCCGATGCTCACCGACCAGTGGTTCGTGGCCGTCAACAAGGCGGCCGTGGATGTGGATGGCAAACCAGGCAGCAGCATCGCCGAAAAAGCGCGGCAAGCGGTGAGCAGCGGGCAAGTGCGCTTCGTGCCCGAGCAGTGGGTCAACACCTACAACCACTGGATGGACAACATCCAGGACTGGTGCATCAGCCGCCAGCTCTGGTGGGGCCACCAGATTCCGGCCTGGTACGGCGTGGGCGGTGAACTGTTCGTCGCGCGCTCGGAAGAAGAAGCGCGCAGCCGTGCGTCGGCCG
>JANNGN010000566.1:0-1692 GCA_031403895.1 Rubrivivax sp.
GCTGCAGTTCAGCCAACTTACGCGTCCTGCCCGCTCTGCTGCAGCCGCCACATTTCCGCATAACGCCCACCGCGCGCCAGCAGGTCGGCATGCGGCCCGCGCTCCACCACACGGCCGGCTTCGAGCACCACGATCTCGTGCGCATCGACGACCGTGCTCAGCCGGTGCGCGATGACGAGCGCCGTCTTGCCTTGCGACACCGCGCGCAACTCGGCCTGGATGGCACGTTCGTTGGCACTGTCCAGCGCCGAGGTGGCTTCGTCGAAGATCAGCACCGGCGGGTTCTTCAAGAGAGTGCGCGCAATCGCCACGCGCTGTTTTTCACCGCCCGACAGCTTCAGGCCGCGTTCACCGACCATGGTGTCGTAGCCCTTCGGCGTGGCGCTGATGAAGCCGTGGATGTGGGCGGCCTTGGCGGCGTTTTCCACCTCAGCGCGGCCGGCGCCGGGGCGGCCGTAGGCGATGTTGTATTCGACCGTGTCGTTGAACAGCACGGTGTCCTGCGGCACGATGCCGATGGCGCTGCGCAGGCTGGTCTGGGTCACGCTGCGCAGCTCCTGCCCGTCGATCGTGATGGCGCCGGAATTGATGTCGTAGAAGCGGTACAGCAGCCGCGCCAGCGTGCTTTTTCCGGCGCCCGAGGGCCCGACGATGGCCACCGTCTTGCCTGGCGGGATGTCGAAACTCACGTCGTGCAGGATCGGCCGGCTCGGGTCGTAGGCAAAGCTCACATGCTCGAAGCGCACGTGGCCCGCCCTGACGTTCAGTGCCAGCGCACCCGGCACGTCGTCGACCTCGCGGTTGCGTTCCAGCAGCGTGAACATCTTGTCCAGGTCGGTCAGCGCCTGCTTGATCTCGCGGTAGATCACGCCCAGGAAATTGAGCGGGATGTAGAGCTGGATCATGAAAGCATTCACCATCACCAGGTCGCCGAGCGTCATGCGCCCTTCGACCACGCCGGTGGTGGCGCGCCACAGCATCGCGATGAGCGCGGCGGCGATGATGAGCTGCTGCCCGGTGTTCAGCAGGCTCAGCGTGGTCTGGCTCTTGAGCGCGGCGCGGCGCAGTTTTTCCAGGTTTTCGTCGTAGCGTTTCGCTTCGAATTCTTCGTTGTTGAAGTACTTCACCGTCTCGTAATTCAGCAGCGAATCGATGGCGCGTGAATGCGCGGTCGAATCCAGCTCGTTCATCTGCTTGCGAAACTTGGTGCGCCATTCGGTGACGGTGATCGTGAAGCTGATGTAGAACACCAGCGCGGCGATCGTGATCCAGGCAAACCAGGCGTCGAACTTCACCGCCAGGAGTGTCAACACCATCGTCACTTCAATCAGCGTCGGCACGATGCTGTACAGCGAATACGAGATCAGCGAATGCACGGCACGGGTGCCACGTTCGATGTCGCGCGTCATGCCGCCGGTCTGGCGTTCAAGGTGGAAACGCAGGCTCAGCGCATGCAGATGGCGAAACACCTGCAGGCTGATGCTGCGCGCGGTGCCTTCGGTGGCCTTGGCGAAGATCAACTCGCGCAGTTCGGTGAAGAGCGACGTCGATAGCCGCAGCGCGCCATACGCCACCAGCAGCCCTGCCGGCACCACCAGCAGCGCGGTCGGGTCGCCGGGCTTGATGGACAGCGCGTCGATCAGGTACTTCAGCAGCACCGGCACCGATACGTTGGCCATCTTGGCCGCGATC
>JANNGN010000567.1:0-20301 GCA_031403895.1 Rubrivivax sp.
GATATTGTTTCACTCCAAATCCAATCTTTCTACAGGAATTCCTTTTTCCATGGCAAAGTTGTGAATTTTCTGAACTGGACAGGAGGAATCTTCATATTATCAGAGTGCTTAAATAAAAGTGCACAAGCTCACACCCTACAGCGCCGACTTCGAAGCCCAGATGACCGCAGCCCGCGAGGTGATGAAAAAGCGCCGCCACGTCCTGCGTGAGTTGGCCAAGTGAACAAGCCCTGGGCCTGGCTTGACCCGAAGGTGTTGCTGGCGGTGCACGAGGAGCAACTGGCTGAACATGGCGGCGCCAGCGGCACGCGCGACATGGGCCTGTTCGAGTCGGCACTGGCGCGGCCTGAAAACCTGGCGCACTACGGCTCGCCAGACTTTGCCGACCTTGCCGCTTCCTACGGCTGCGCCATCGCGCGCAACCACCCGTTCATCGACGGCAACAAGCGAACGGCCTTTGTGGCTGTTGAACTGTTCTTGCTGCTGAACGACCATGAGCTGCTTGCCGACGACGCGGACTGTGTGCTGAAGATGCTCGCTGTCGCCGCCGGCACCCTCGACGAAGCCGGCTTCGCAGTCTGGATTCGCACACACACTCAACATCGAAGTTAGAACAGGAAATACTTCTGCGCCAGCGGCAGCACCGTGGCCGGTTCGCAGGTCAGCAATTGCCCGTCGGCCCGCACGCGATAGGTCTGGGCGTCGATCTCCATCTTCGGCAGGTAGTTGTTCAACACCATGTCCTGCTTCTTGATGCTGCGGCAGCCGTGCACGGCGGACAGGCGCTTCTTCAAGCCGAGCTGATCGCCCAATTCGTTCTGCATCGCGGTCTGGCTCATGAACGTGAGCGAGGTCGCCTGCAGCACGCGCCCGAAGCTGCCGAACATCGGCCGGTAGTGCACCGGCTGCGGTGTCGGGATGCTGGCATTCGCGTCGCCCATCAAGGCCGCTGCAATGAAGCCGCCCTTCAGGATCAGGCTCGGCTTGACGCCAAAAAACGCCGGCCGCCAAATCACGAGGTCAGCCCACTTGCCGACTTCGATGCTGCCCACGTCGTGGGAGATTCCATTCGCGATCGCCGGGTTGATCGTGTACTTGGCGATATAGCGCTTGACGCGAAAGTTGTCGTTGCGCGCTGTGTCTTCGGGCAACGATCCGCGCTGCCCCTTCATCTTGTGCGCCGTCTGCCAGGTGCGGATGATGACCTCGCCGACGCGCCCCATGGCCTGGCTGTCGCTTGACATCATGCTGATCGCGCCCAGGTCGTGCAGCACGTCTTCGGCGGCGATGGTCTCGCGCCGGATGCGGCTTTCGGCGAAGGCCAGGTCTTCGGCGATCGACGGGTCGAGGTGGTGGCACACCATCAGCATGTCCAGATGTTCGTCCACCGTGTTGACGGTGTACGGCATGGTCGGGTTCGTTGACGAAGGCAGGAAGTTCGCCTCGCCCACCACGCGCAGGATGTCGGGTGCGTGGCCGCCGCCTGCGCCTTCGGTGTGGAAGGCGCACAGCGTTCTTCCGCGTGTCGCGGCGATGGTGTCTTCGACGAAGCCGCTCTCGTTGAGCGTGTCGCTGTGGATGCTGACCTGCGTATCCGTCACCTCGGCCACGTCGAGGCAGTTGCTGATGGCCGCCGGTGTCGTGCCCCAGTCTTCGTGCAGCTTCAGGCCGATGGCGCCGGCCGCAATCTGCTGGCTCAGCGCGGCGGCCTGGCTTGCGTTGCCCTTGCCCAGGAAGCCGAGATTCATCGAGAAGGCCTCGGCCGCCTGCAGCATGCGGTGCAGGTTCTCGGGCCCCGGCGTGCAGGTGGTGGCAAAGGTGCCGGTGGCCGGGCCCGTGCCTCCACCCAGCATGGTCGTTATGCCGCTCATCTGCGCTTCTTCGATCTGCTGCGGGCAGATGAAGTGGATGTGGCTGTCGATGCCGCCTGCGGTGACGATCATCCCTTCGCCGGCAATGATCTCGGTGCCGGGGCCGATGATGATGTCCACGCCCGGCTGCACGTCCGGGTTGCCGGCCTTGCCGATGGCCCCGATGCGGCAGCCCTTGATGCCGATGTCGGCCTTCACGATGCCCCAGGTGTCGATGATCAGCGCGTTGGTGATGACGACATCGTGCGCTTCATGGTGGCCGGGGCCGTTGACGACCTGGCTCTGGCCCATGCCGTCGCGGATGGTCTTGCCGCCGCCGAATTTCACTTCTTCGCCATACCCGACGGCTCGTCCGTCGGGTCCTACGCGTCCTTCGCCAGCGTTCAAGGTGAAGTCCCTCTCGACTTCGACGATCAGCCCGGTGTCGGCCAGCCGCAAGCGGTCGCCGACGGTGGGGCCGTACATCTCGGCGTAGGCGCGGCGGCCGATCGTGCGCGACATCAGACGCCTCCGTTCACAAGGCCGCGAAAGCCCCAGACCTGGCGCTTGCCCGCATACGCCACCAGCGTCACGGTGCGTTCCTGCCCGGGCTCAAAGCGCACGGCGGTGCCGCTGGCGATGTTCAGCCGCATGCCGCGCGCGGCCTGGCGGTCGAACAGCAGGGCGGCGTTGGTCTCGGCGAAGTGGTAGTGCGAGCCGACCTGGACGGGGCGGTCGCCGCTGTTGGCGACGACCAGCGTGGTCTTGTCGCGGCCAGGGTTGAGCTCGTGTTCGCCGTCGTCGATGAGCAGTTCTCCAGGAATCATCGATCGGTCCTCATGTGAACATCATGCAATAGGTTGGTGCACGGTCACCAATTTGGTGCCATCGGGAAAGGTCGCTTCAACCTGGATCTCGCTCACGATGTCGGCCACGCCGTCCATCACGTCGGCACGTGACAGCACGGTCTTGCCGTCGCTCATCAGCTGCGCCACGGTCTTGCCGTCGCGGGCGCCTTCCAGGATGGCGGCGCTGATGAACGCGATGGACTCCGGCACGTTCAGCTTCAGCCCTCGCGCCTTGCGGCGTTCGGCCAGCAGGCCGGCGGTGAAGATCAGCAGCTTGTCTTTTTCGCGCGGGGTCAGGTCCATGGCATCCGGTGCTTCACGTTTCATGCCATCGTAAACGCGGGGCGGGTTGGCACCAGGGCGGGCAAGCCCGCAGCGACTGCACCCACCCAATGCACCCTGGCCCGTGGCTTGCGATGCAAAGGGGCCCATGCAGACCTCTGAAGCCAGCCCAGCACTCCCCACTCCGGTGCAACCCGCGCCGCAGCAGCGCGTCATCAAGGTGCGGCGCGACTACAACGCCTGGGTCGCCAGCGAAAGCCTGGAGGACTACGCGCTGCGCTTCACGCCGCGCTCTTTCCGCAAGTGGAGCGAATGGCGCGTCGCGCACACCGCACTGGGCGGTGCCGCCAGCTTCCTGGTGCTGGAAGCGCTGGGTGCGACGCTGCTGCTGCAGTTCGGCTTCATCAACACCTTCTGGGCCGTGCTGGCCACGGCCGCCATCATCTTCGCTGCCGGCTTGCCGATCAGCGTCTATGCCGCGCGCCATGGCCTGGACATGGACCTGCTGACGCGCGGCGCCGGCTTTGGCTACATCGGCAGCACCATCACGAGCCTGATCTACGCCAGCTTCACCTTCATCTTCTTTGCGCTGGAAGCGGCCATCATGGCCTACGCGCTGGAGCTGCTGTTCAGCATCCCGCCGGCCTGGGGCTACCTGCTGAGTGCGCTGGTGGTGATCCCGATGGTGATCTACGGCGTCACCGTCATCAGCCACTTCCAGGTCTGGACGCAGCCGCTGTGGATCGTGCTGCTGGTGGTGCCGTACTTCTATGTCTTCCAGGCCCACCCGACGCTGCTGGCAGAACTGCAGCTGTACGCCGGCGAGAAGGGCAACGGCGGCGCCTTCAACCCGCTGCTGTTCGGTGGCGCGCTGACGGTGGGCGTGGCCCTCATCACGCAGATGGGTGAGCAGGTGGACTACCTGCGCTTCATGCCCGAGAAGACGGCTGCCAACCGCACGCGCTGGTGGCTGGCGGTGCTGGTGGGCGGGCCAGGCTGGGTGATCCCGGGTGTGCTGAAGATGCTGGGTGGCGCGTTGCTGGCCTACCTGGCGCTGACGCTGGCGGTGCCGGCCGACCGTGTCGTCGATCCGAACCAGATGTACCTGGCGGCCTATGAAACTGTCTTCTCGCAGTACGGCTGGGCGCTGGGTGCGACGGTGCTGCTGGTGGTCGTGAGCCAGCTCAAGATCAACGTCACGAACGCATATGCCGGGTCGCTGGCGTGGAGCAACTTCTTCGCGCGTGTCACGCACAGCCACCCGGGGCGCGTGGTGTGGGTCGTGTTCAACACGCTGATCGCGCTGATGCTGATGGAGCTGGATCTGTTCAAGGCCATCGGTGGCGTGCTCGGGCTGTACAGCAACATTGCCATCAGCTGGATCATGGCGGTGGTGGCCGACCTCGTCGTCAACAAGCCGCTGGGCCTGTCGCCGAAGGGCGTGGAGTTCAAGCGCGCGCACCTCTACGACATCAACCCCGTCGGTGTCGGCGCGATGGGCGCGGCATCGGTGCTGTCGATGCTCGCCTACCTGGGTGTGTTCGGGCCCATGGCGCAGGCCTTTTCCGCCGTCATCGCAATGGTGGTGGCCTTTGTCACTGCACCGCTGATCGCGTGGGCGACGAAGGGCCGCTACTACATCGCGCGACGGACAGAACCTGGCCCCTACCTGGGTGCAAAACTTCAACGCCACTGCGTCATCTGCGAGCGCGTTTACGAAGGCGAGGACATGGCGCAGTGCCCCGCCTATGGCGGGCCCATCTGCAGCCTGTGCTGTTCACTCGACGCGCGCTGCCACGACCTGTGCAAACCCGAAGCCGCGCGCGCGCGGCTGCAGCTCAATGCCCTGCTGCAACGCCTGACGCCCCGCGCCTGGTGGCCGCAGCTGGACACGGGCCTGGGCCGCTATCTGCTGCTGATGGCCTGCGTTGCACCCACGCTCGGGGCCCTGCTCTACATGCTGTACCAGGTGGAGCTGCGCCAGCTGGGCGAGCACACCGAAGCGGTCATGCCAGCGATGCGCGCCGCCTTCATCAAGGCCTACTGCGCGCTGCTGCTGGTGGGCGGCGTCATCGGCTGGTGGCTGGTGCTGACGCAAATCAGCCGCCGCGTGGCGCAGGAAGAAAGCAACCGCCAGACCGAGGCGCTGGTGAAGGAGATCGAGTCACACGCCCGCACCGATGAAGAACTGCAGCGCGCCAAGCACGCGGCGGATGCCGCTCGGCAGTCGGCCGATGCCGCCAACCAGGCCAAGACGCGCTACATCAGCGCCATCAGCCACGAACTGCGCACGCCGCTGAACAGCATCCTCGGCTACGCGCAACTGCTGGACGAAGACCCCACCATGCCGGCGCAGCGCAAGCACAGCGTGGGCGTGATCCGGCGCGGCGGTGAACACCTGCTGGGGCTGATCGAAGGCACGCTGGACATCGCGCGCATCGAAGGCGGCAAGCTGGCGCTCGACCCGAAGCCGATGCGGCTGCGCCAGGCGCTGCAACAGATCGTCGAGATGTTCGAACTGCAGGCGGTGAGCAAGGGCCTGCGCTTCGAGCACGAGGTGTGCGCCGCGCCAGAAATCGTGCGCGCCGATGAACGGCGGCTGACGCAAATCCTCATCAACGTGCTGGGCAACGCCGTCAAGTTCACGGCTGCAGGACGGGTGAGCTTCCGTGCCAGCCACGTGCGCGAGATGGCGCTGTTCGAGATCGAAGACACCGGCCCTGGCATCGCCGCCGACGACCTGGAACGCATCTTCGAACCCTTCTCGCGCGGCAGCCACGCCACCGGCGACATGGGCACGGCCGGCAGCCCCGGCACGGGCCTCGGCCTGACGATCGCCAAGATGCTGACCGACCTGATGGGCGGCGAGATGACCGTGTCCTCGCGCCCCGGCCAGGGCACGCTCTTCCGCGTGCGCCTCTTCCTGCCAGCAGTGTCCGCACGGCCCGCGCTGCAAGGCGTGTACACGGCCGCGCTGGCCCCACCACGCGGCGGTTATGCCGGTGCGCGCCGGCGTGTGCTGGTGGTGGACAACGAAGAGGTGGACCGCACGCTGCTGACTCAACGCCTGCAGACGCTGGGCTTTGAGGTGCTGCAAGCCGGCTCGGGCCTGGCCGCCATCGGGCTGCTGCGCGAACAGGCGGTCGATGCGATCCTGATGGACCTGGCCATGCCCGGCATCGACGGCTGGGAGACGATCCGCCTGCTGCGCCGCCAGCAACTGAGCGCCGCGCCAGTCGCTATCGTTTCGGCGAATGCCTTCGACAAGGGGCAGGACAACGACGTCGGCATCGGCAGCGCCGACTTCATCACCAAGCCGGTGCGGCTGGACGAGTTGCTGGACTGGCTGGGCCACCACCTGGCCCTGCAGTGGCAGGGCGCGCCGCCGGCCGCGCCCGCTGCCCAAGCGCTGCTGCAACCAGCCCACAGCCCGCCACCGCCGCAGCCGCAATTGCAGGCCTTGCTGCAGGTGGTGAACCTGGGCTATCCGCGCGGCGTCCACAGGCTGCTGGACCAGATAGAGGCCGAAACGCCGCACTGCACACCCTGGCTCGGCCCGCTGCGAACACTGGCGCATAACTTCCAGTTCGACCGCATGACACCGGTGATCCAAGATGCCATCGCCCGATCCCAAACTGCTTGACCGTTTGCGTGCCGACGCTGCGGGGCCTGACGGCACGCGCAGCGCCGGCCTGGTGCTGATCGTTGATGACGTGCCCGACAACCTGGCCGTGCTGCACGACGCGCTCGACGCCGCCGGCTACACCGTGCTCGTGGCCACCGATGGCGCCAGCGCATTGCAGCGCGCCGCGCAGACCGACCCCGACATCGTGCTGCTCGACGCCGTCATGCCCGGCATCGACGGCTTCGAGGTCGCGCGCCGGCTGAAGGCAGGCCCCGACACCGCGCACATCCCGATCGTCTTCATGACCGGCCTTACCGATACCGAGCATGTGCTGGCGGCCTTTGATGCCGGCGGCGTGGACTACGTCACCAAGCCGATTCGCGCGCCCGAAGTGCTGGCGCGCATGGCGGTCCACATGCACGCCGCACGCCAGGCGCGGCAGGCGCGCAACGCGCTGGACGCCTATGGCCACGCCACCATCGCCGTGCGCCTGCAACCGGGCGGCGACGCGCGGCTGGTGTGGCAGACGCCGCTGGCGCGGCGCTGGCTGCCGGCCTACTTCGATGCCGCGCCCGACCACATGCCCGCAGCCTTGCTGGCCTGGTTGCAGCCCGCCAGCCAGGGCCGCGATGTGCGTGCGCTGTCAACGGCCAGAACCACAGCAGAAGACACGCGCCAGCTCGTGGCCACGCTGCAGGGCCGCACTGTCGATGACGACTGGCTTGTCGTGCTGCGAGAGGTCAGCGACGCGGCCACTGTCGAAGCCACGATGCAGGCCTTCGGCCTCACGCTGCGCGAAAGTGAAGTGCTGTACTGGGTCGCAAAGGGCAAGACCAACCGCGACATCGGCGACATCCTGGGCAGCAGCCCGGCGACGGTGAAGAAACACCTTGAACGGGTTTACGAAAAGCTGGGTGTCGAGACGCGCACGGCCGCCGCAGCGATGGCGATGCAAAAGGTGCGGGAATTGAATCCGGCTTGATGGCTGTCCGCATCAGCGTGGCTGCCACGCTGTCCGCATCAACGTGGCTGCCACGCCGTGCGCATCAGCGTGGCTGCCACGCCGTGCGCATCAACGCCAATTGCTCGGACGGCCGCGTGACGCTGGCGTCAAAAGGGTGGCGCGTCTGCCCCGCCACCCCAGCGCGTATCTTCAACACGTAAAGCCGCGTCTCCGCATAAGGCGGCACACCCAGGTAGCGTTCAACCGCCCTCTCGCCGGCGTTGTAGGCCGCAGCCACCAGCGTCACGTCGCCTTCAAAGTAAGCCATCAGCCAGCGCAGGTAGGCCATGCCGCCGCGGATGTTCTGCACCGGGTCCTTGATGTTGCGCACGCCAAAGCGCGCTGCGGTGCCGGGGATCAGCTGCATCAGGCCGTAGGCGTTCTTGGGTGACTCGGCGCTGGCGTCGAAGTTGGATTCGCTGGCCATGATGGCCAGCACCAGATGCGGCTGCAGCCTGTATTCGGGCGCCACGATATTGACGAAGCGCACGATGGCGTCGGGTGCATTGGCCGGCGGTGGCACCGGCAGCACGGCCGGGCGTTGCCCCGGGCGCATGGCCGGGCCGGTGGCGGGCTTTGGTGGCGCGGCAGCGATGCGGTCTTCTTCGGGCGGACGCAGGCACGGCGGCGGCGGGCCCAGCGGCTCACCCATGCGCGCGAGGATGTTCTTCGCCTGCTCGAAACCCTGTTCGGCAGCCGCCGCGAAGAGGTGCGCGGCCTGCGCTTCGTTGCGTTCGATGCCGCGCGAATTGGTCATCATCCAGGCCAGGCTGTACTGCGCTTCGGCGTCGCCGTGGCGCGCGGCGCGGCAGTACAGCTCGGCCGCGCGCACCGGGTCGCGCGGCATGCCGTCGCCGTACTCATAGGCCTTGGCCTCGTGGCGCCAGCGCTCCACGCGCGCCGGCACGACGGGGCCCTTCTCAGGCGGCGGCGTGTTCGGGCGCGGCAGGCCGTCCAGCGTGGGCAGCACGGGGGGCAGTAGCTGCGCTTGCGCCGGGCCTGTCAACTGCACGGCCAGCACGGCCAGCAGCGCGGCGCCACGCAGCGCGATGCGGGCAAGGGACACCCACTCGGACAGTGAATCGGACCGTGACTCGGACAGTGACTCGGACATCGGCTTGGGCAGCAGGTCATGCACAAGCCAACAGTCTAGGCTCAGCCCGGCGGCCGTGGCCGGCTGTACGCCAGACGGCGTATTGGCGCACGCGGCAGCACTGCCTAAGCTGTGGCGCAGTGTGATCTTTCCTATCCCACACACCCACCACACCCCCAGGAGCGAGAACCCATGAACACCACCCGCCGCCACGTCGGCAAGACCCTGACGGCCACCGCCCTTGCGCTGGCCACACTGGGCTACAGCGCCCTGGCCAGCGCGCAGGCCACCATCAAGGTCGGCGTGCTGCATTCGCTGTCTGGCACGATGGCGATTTCGGAAACCGTGCTGAAGGACGTGGCGCTGATGGCGATCGAAGAGATCAACGCCAAGGGCGGCCTGCTCGGCAAGAAGCTGGAGCCGATCGTCGTTGACCCAGCCTCCAACTGGCCGCTGTTTGCCGAAAAGGCCAAGCAGCTCATCAGCCAGGACAAGGTGGCGGCGGTCTTCGGTTGCTGGACCAGCGTGTCGCGCAAGAGCGTGCTGCCGGTCTTTGAGCAGACCAACAGCCTGCTGTTCTATCCGGTGCAATACGAAGGCGAAGAGCTGAGCAAGAACGTCTTCTACACCGGCGCCGCGCCCAACCAGCAGGCCATTCCTGCGGTGGAATACCTGATGAGCAAGGACGGCGGCAGCGCCAAGCGCTGGGTGCTGTTGGGCACCGACTACGTCTACCCGCGCACGACGAACAAGATCCTGCGCGCCTTCCTCAAGGCCAAGGGCGTGGCCGACGCCGACATCATGGAGGAGTACACCCCCTTCGGGCACGCCGACTACCAGACCATCATCGCCAAGATCAAGAAGTTCGCTGGCGAAGGCAAGAAGACGGCCGTGGTCTCCACCATCAACGGCGACAGCAACGTGCCGTTCTACAAGGAACTGGGCAATCAAGGGTTGAAGGCCACCGACGTGCCGGTCGTCGCCTTCAGCGTGGGTGAAGAAGAGCTGCGCGGCGTCGATACAAAACCGCTGGTGGGGCACCTGGCCGCCTGGAACTACTTCATGAGCCTGAAGAACCCGGCCAACACCGACTTCGTGAGCAAGTGGACCGCCTACGCCAAGGCCAAGGGCATCCCCGGCCACAAGGACCGGCCGCTGACCAACGACCCGATGGAAGCCACCTACATCGGCATCTACATGTGGGCGCAAGCGGTGACCAAGGCCAAGAGCGTCGAGACCGACAAGGTGATTGCCGCCATGGCCGGCCAGACCTTCAAGGCGCCGGGCGGTTTTGTCAGCACGATGGACAAGGAAAACCACCACCTGCACAAGCCGGTGTTCATCGGCGAAATCAAGGCCGACGGCCAGTTCAACGTGGTCTGGAAGACCAAGGGCCCGGTGGTGGCCGACCCCTGGAGCGACTACATCGCCGAGAACAAGGGCAAGAAGAACGTTCCGGAAAAAAAGTGACCCCCCGGAGCGGCCTGGCGGCCGCCTCCCCCCAACGGGGGCGGCCCCAGCGGCCCGGCGAAGCCGGTTCCGCGGCGCCTGCTTGATGGGTTTGGCGCACTCTGCGCCTTCCCTTTTTCCGCTTTACTGAACGGCCGCTTCGTGCCCTATCGACTGCTGCTTTGTTGGCTGTTCGCTGTGTTGCCCTTCGCTTCGTTTGCGCTCACGCCCAAACAGGCCGGGCGCATCGCGGCGGGTGAGAGTGACGAGCGCATTGCGGCGTTGAACGAAGCCGTGGCGGCTGCCGACCCGGCGGTCGGCCCGCTGGTGCGGGCGCTGCTGGACGACGCCGTGAAGACCGCCGACGGCAAGGCCTACATCGTGCGCGATGGCAAGGCGGTGGAAGCGTCGTCGGGCCAGGAAGCCGCACTGCCGGCGGACGCGGAAGATGTCGTCAACAACAACCGCGTGCGGCAGGAATTTCAGGCCGCACTCGCCGCGCTGGCGCTGTTTTCGCCGGATCGCGCGCTGCGCAGCAAAGCCATCGACGAACTGCGCGATGGTGCCGACGAAGGCAAGCTCGGTGTCATCGAAAAGGCCATCGCGGCCGAACCCGATGCAGCGCTGAAAGCGCGCCTGTCGCTGCTGAAAGCGGCCGTGATGATCTCGTCTGCCGACAAGGCCAAGCGCCTGGATGCCGCGCGCTTGCTGGCCGACAGTGAACAGCCCGCGACCCGCTCGCTGCTGATCGAAAAGCTGGCTGCCGAAGCAGACCCGGAGGTCAAGGCCGCGATCGCCGCGTCGCTTGACACGGTGCAGTCGCGCCTGGTCTGGGGCGAGCGCTTGGGCGTCATCTTCTCGGGCATCAGTCTGGGCTCGATACTGCTGCTGGTGGCACTCGGCCTGGCCATCACTTACGGCCTGATGGGCGTCATCAACATGGCGCACGGCGAGCTGATGATGATCGGCGCCTACGCCACCTACGGCGTGCAGAACATCTTCAAGGCCTGGCTGCCGGGCGCCTTCGACTGGTACATCGCGGTGGCCGTGCCGGTGAGCTTCTTTGCTGCTGCGCTGGTGGGCGCGCTGCTCGAACGCACGGTCATCCGCTGGCTCTACGGCCGGCCGCTGGAAACGCTGCTGGCCACCTGGGGCATCAGCCAAAACCTGATGCAGACCGAGCGCACGCTCTTCGGCGCGCAAAACGTGGGCGTCGAAAACCCAAGCTGGCTGTCGGGTGGTGTGCAGGTGCTGCCGAACCTGACGCTGCCCTTCAACCGTCTCGCGATCCTGGCGTTTGCGGCGCTGGTGCTGGCGGGGGTGGCATTGCTTATCAGCCGCACGCGGCTCGGGCTCTTCGTGCGCGGCGTGACGCAAAACCGCCGCATGGCCGCTTGTGTGGGCGTACACACGGCGCGTGTGGACACCTACGCCTTCGCGTTAGGCGCAGGCATTGCCGGCCTGGCGGGCTGCGCGCTGAGCCAGGTCGGCAACGTCGGACCGGACCTGGGGCAGGGGTACATCGTCGATAGCTTCATGGTCGTGGTGCTGGGCGGCGTGGGCCAACTCGCGGGCACGGTGTATGCCGGGCTGGGCCTGGGGCTTTTGAACAAGTTGCTGGAAGGCTGGAGCGGCGCGGTGCTGGCCAAGATCATGGTGCTGGTGTTCATCGTGATCTTCATCCAGAAACGGCCGCAGGGCATCTTTGCCTTGAAGGGTCGGAGCGCAGAATGAACGCGACCACTTTGGGCGTTAGAGGCTGGACGGCCATGCTCGCCGCCGTGCTGGTGATCGCAGTCCTGGTGCCGCTGCTGAACCTGGTGGTGCCCGAGGGCAGCGTGTTCCACCTGGGTGACTTCTACGTCAGCCTGTTCGGCAAGATCCTGTGCTACGCCATCTGCGCGCTGGCGATGGACTTGATCTGGGGCTACACCGGCATCCTGTCGCTGGGGCATGGCCTTTTCTTCGCGCTCGGCGGCTATGCGATGGGCATGTACCTGATGCGCCAGATCGGCACCGACGGCCAGTACAAGTCCGCCATGCCCGACTTCATGGTCTTCCTGAACTGGAAAGAATATCCGTGGCACTGGGCCGTTAGCGACAGCTTCGTGGCGCAGATGCTGCTGGTGGTGCTGGTGCCTGGCTTGCTGGCCTTTGTCTTCGGCTTCTTCGCCTTCCGCTCGCGCATCAAGGGCGTCTATTTCAGCATCATCACGCAGGCGCTGACCTTCGCCGCGATGCTGCTGTTCTTCCGCAACGAGACCGGCTTTGGCGGCAACAACGGCTTTACCGACTTCAAGCGCATCCTCGGCTTCGACGTCACCACGCCGGGCATGCGTGTGCTGCTCTTCGTGCTCACCGGCCTGGTGCTGATCGGCTTCTTCCTGATGTCGCGCGCCATCGTGCGCAGCAAGTACGGGCGCGTGCTGCAGGCCATCCGCGACGCAGAAACGCGGGTCATGTTCAGCGGCTACAACCCGGTTGCTTACAAGCTGTCGATCTGGACGTTGTCGGCCGTGATGTGCGGTGTGGCCGGTGCGCTTTACGTGCCACAGGTGGGCATC
Organism: Rubrivivax sp.; assembly: GCA_031403895.1. Classification (GTDB taxonomy): domain Bacteria; phylum Pseudomonadota; class Gammaproteobacteria; order Burkholderiales; family Burkholderiaceae_C; genus Rubrivivax. The sequence continues at coordinate 12,715 of JANNGN010000567.1, forward strand.
ATCAACCCCGGTGAAATGAGCCCGGCGGCGGGCATCGAGATCGCCATCTGGGCGGCGGTGGGCGGGCGTGGCACGCTGATCGGGCCGATCATTGGCGCCTTCTTCGTCAACGGCGCCAAGAGCTGGTTCACGGTGGCGTTTCCGGAAGTCTGGCTCTTCTTCCTGGGCGCGCTTTTCATCGCGGTGACGCTCTTTCTGCCGCAAGGCCTGCTGGGACTTTGGCGGCGCGTGACGGAGAAACGCGCATGACGCCCGAGCTGATGGAAGCTGGCGCCAAGGCGCGCGCGGACTACGAACAGCGTGTGGCCCAGGGCAAGGTCAAGGGCGGCGGTTTCGGCCGGCCATTGACCGCCGGCGAGGTGGTGTTCACGCAAGGCGTGGCGCTGTACCTGGAAGACGTGACGGTCAGCTTCGACGGCTTCAAGGCGCTGAACAAGCTGAGCTTGACGATCGACGTCGGCGAACTGCGCTGCATCATCGGCCCCAATGGCGCCGGCAAGACGACGATGATGGACTGCATCACCGGCAAGACGCGGCCCGATTCGGGCAAGGTCTTCTTCGGCTCCAACATCGACTTGCTGCGCCTGTCGGAGCCCGAGATTGCGCAGGTCGGCGTGGGCCGCAAGTTCCAGAAGCCCACCGTGTACGAGCAACTCAGCGTGTTCGAAAACCTGGAACTCAACCTGCGCGCCGACCGGCGTGTGAAGGCGAGCCTGTTTTCGCGCTTGAGCGGCGAGCAGCTCGACAAGCTCGGTGAACTGCTAACGCTGATCCACCTGAAGGACGAAGCACAGCGCACCGCAGGCCTGCTGAGCCACGGCCAGAAGCAGTGGCTCGAGATCGGCATGCTGCTGGCGCAGGACCCGAAACTGCTGCTGCTGGATGAACCCGTGGCCGGCATGACCGACGAAGAAACCGAGCGCACCGCAGAACTCTTCCTGGCGCTGGAAGGCAAACACTCGCTGGTGGTGGTGGAACACGACATGAAGTTCGTCGATCAGCTGACGCAAGGGCGCAAGAAGGTCACCGTGCTGCATGAAGGCAGCGTGCTGGCGGAAGGGCTGCTGTCGGATGTGCAGGCCAACGAGCAGGTCGTGGAGGTGTACCTTGGCCGATGAATTGGTCCCCCCCCGCAACGCCTTCGGCGTTCCCCCCCAGGGGGGCGACCCCAGCGGCCCGGCAGAGCCGGATCCGCGGCGTCTGCTTGGGGACGCCATCCTGCGCGTCGAGGGCCTCAACCAGTATTACGGCGGCAGCCACATCCTGCGCAACCTGGCGCTGGAGGCAAGGCTCGGCGAAATCACGGTGATCCTCGGCCGCAACGGCGTGGGCAAGACCACGCTGCTGAAGAGCCTGATGGGCGTGGTGCCGGTGAAGACCGGGCGCGTCTTGCTGGCCGGTGCCGACATCACCAAGGCCACGTCCTACGAGCGCGTGCGGCTGGGTTGCGGCTACGTGCCGCAGGGCCGCGAGATCTTCGGCCGCCTGACGGTGCAAGAGAACCTGCGCATGGGGCTGGCCTCACGCAGCGGCAGCACGGCGATTCCGACTGAGCTGTTCGAGCTGTTCCCGGTGCTGAAGCAAATGATCAACCGCCGCGGCGGCGACCTGTCCGGTGGCCAGCAGCAGCAACTGGCCATCGCGCGTGCGCTGGCAGCGGGGCCGAAACTCCTGCTGCTGGACGAGCCGACCGAAGGCATCCAGCCCAGCATCATCAAGGACATTGGCCGTGTGATCCGCATGCTGGCCGACCGCAAGACGATGGCCATCGTGCTGGTCGAGCAGTACTACGACTTCGCCGCCGAACTGGCCGACCAGTACCTGGTGATGGAGCGCGGCGAAGTCGTGATGCGCGGCCGTGGCGCCGCCATGGCAGCGGATGGTGTGCGTGACCGGATGTCGATCTGAGGTCGTCGCAGCAACGGTGGCGATAATCCCCCCGTGAAGCAAGCCAGACCGCCGCTGGTGCAATCGTGGAAACACGGCACTGGAGGAAGGTCCGGACTGCACAGGGCAACGTAGCAGCTAACGGCTGTCCACCGCGAGGTGAGGATCAGAGCAACAGAGACGAGCCGATTCAGTTCGGGTGAAACGGGCAATCTCTACGCGCAGCAATACCAAGTAGGCACACATTGAACGGCATGGCTCTGCTGTGCCGTTCTACCGCTGGCCCGGCGCTGTGTGCGGGTAGGTAGCACCGAGCCGAAGGGTGACCTTCGGCCCAGAGGAATGGCGGTCACGGTGGTGCTTCGCAAGAAGGGCTGCCGCACAGAATCCGGCCTATCGGCTAGCTTCACACTTTATTCAGGTCGGCACGATCAGTGTGTGCCGCACCTGCCAACGCAGGCCGCTCTCAGCGGCTGCGGGCTGCAGCAGCATTTCCAGCGCCGTGCGCTCGGCCTGCGGCACGGCGCGCCACAAGAAGTCGCGTGCATTGCCGGGGTCGCCGGCCACGAATAGCTGGGTCGTCAGTTCACCAAAGGTGGCGTGCCGCAGCTTGACGTGGATGTGTGGCGTGCGCCCCGGGTACACCACGGGCCTGATGGTGCGCAGGCTGAAGCCGCCGTCCTTGCCGCTGCGGGTGGCGCCGAAGCCCTGGAAGCCTTCATCGAAGCGGCCCGCAGGCGCAGCCACGTCGGGGTGGCGGTAGGCCTGCATGACATCGCACTGCCAGACTTCGACCTCGGCGTTGTCGATCAGCCGGCCTTCGGTATCGGCCACCACCGCCTGCAGGCCCAGGTGTTCACCGCGTGCGGTGGCGACGCGGCCGTTGCGTTGCACACGCGTGAGGTCGGCGTCCCAGTCGCCGCTGAAGGGGCCTTTGTCGCGCCAGGGGCGGGCCGGGTAGAAGGGGCCGTCAGTCATCGGCGCGAGGGCGCGGCGGGTGGTGGCCAGGGCCGGCATCGTGCTGGCTGCAGCCGCGCCCAGCACAAGGTTTCTGCGGTGTGGATTCATGCTGGCCATTGAAGCACGGCAGTCAAACACCCAGCGCGCAGCCTCACTAAAATCTTGCCCTTGTCAATGAATCCCGACGCTTCCTCGCTCTGGCGCGCCCCGCGCTGGCAGCTTGCACTCCTGCTGGCTTGCCTGGGCATGATCGGGCCGTTTTCCATCGACACCTACCTGCCCGCGTTTTCGGGCATCGCAGCATCGATCGGCGCCACGCCGGTGCAAATGCAGCAGACGCTGTCGAGCTACCTGCTCGGCTTTGCGCTGGCAAACCTGTTCCACGGCGCGCTGTCCGACAGCTTCGGACGCCGGCCGGTGGTGCTGGGCGGCATCGCGCTCTTCACGCTGGCTTCGGTGGGCTGTGCGCTCAGCAATTCCATCGGCACGCTGGTGTTCTTTCGCGCGCTGCAGGGCATCTCCGCAGGTGCCGGCATGGTGGTGTCGCGGGCCATCATCCGCGACATGTTTCCGCCCGCTGACGCACAGCGGGTGATGTCGCAGGTGACGATCTATTTCGGCGCCGCGCCTGCCGTGGCGCCGATGGTCGGCGGCTTTCTCTTCACGCATGCCAACTGGCATTCGATCTTCTGGCTGCTGGCGGTGCTGGGTGCGCTGCTGCTGGTGGCGACATGGCGCTTGCTGCCTGAGACGCTGCACAGCAGTGCGCGCCAGTCCTTTGCCGCCGGCCACTTGATGCGCGGCTACTGGCAGTTGATGCGCAACCCGCGTTTCGTGGCGCTGGTCTTTGCCAGCGGCGTGCCTTTCAACGGCTTGTTCCTGTACGTGCTGTCGGCGCCGGTGTTCCTGGGCGAACACCTGCAGTTGGCGCCGAGCCAGTTCTTCTGGTTCTTCCTGCTGTCGGTGAGCGGCATCATGGGCGGGGCGTGGCTGTCGGGGCGGCTGGCCGGGCGCATTCCGCATCGGCACCAGATACGGCACGGCTTCCTCATCATGCTGACGACTTCGCTCGTCAACGTCGTGCTCAACCTGCTCTTCGAGCCGCAAGCCTGGTGGGCGATGCTGCCGATTGCGGTGTTCTCTTTCGGCTGGGCGTTGATGGTGCCGGTGGTGACGATCCTGTCGCTGGACCAGGCGCCCGAGCGCCGCGGCATGGCCTCTTCGGTGCAGGCCTGCGTCGGCAGCCTGGCCAACGCGGCGGTGGCCGGCGTGCTGGCGCCGCTGGTGATGCATTCGACGCTGGCGCTGGCACTCACCTCGGCCGGCATGCTGCTGGTGGGCATCGGCGCCTGGGTGTGGGTCAAGCCCAGGCTGCTGCGCGGCGACGAGGCCGATCAAGTAAAGCTGCAAGGTGGCCGATAAAGGGGCGAGGAACCCCCGCCATGAGCCATCTTCACCTGTTGTTGTTCGCCAGCCTGTGTACGCCACTGTGGGCACAGGCGTCTGAGCCGCCGGCGCTCAAGCCGGTCAAGTTGACGGCCGAGGCTGCGAAGGCGGCCAAGCCGGCGTCAGACCCGCATGCAGTGGCCGCAGAGCAGGCGCCGGCTGCCGCCCCCGCCCCGCCGGCCCCCGCCCAACCAGACCCGCTGGAGACGCTGCGCCTGCGCCTGGCCGGCAAGCTCGCCGGGGCCAAGGTGAGCGAGGCCAGCGGGCCCTACGACGTGCGCGTGGTGGTCAAGACGGCGCCCATGCCAGCTACGGCGCACGCACCGGCGGCCCGCCACACAGCGCATGCCAAGGCTGCCGGCGCGGCCCGCGCTGCAGCGCACGCATCTGCCCACTGGTCGTACCAGGGCGCCGCCGGCCCGCAAACCTGGGGCGCCCTGAAGCCTGAATTCACGCTCTGCGGTGCGGGCCAGCGCCAGAGCCCGATCGACATTCGCGGCGGCCTGGCGGTGGACCTGGACCCAGTGAAATTCAGCTACCAGGCGACGCCATTTACCGTCATCGACAACGGCCACACCGTGCAAGCCAACGTGGCGCAGGGCAACCACATCGAGATCGGCGGCAAGCGCTTCGAGTTGGTGCAGTTTCACTTCCACCGGCCGTCCGAAGAACGCATCGACGGCCGCCAGTTCGAGATGTCGCTGCACCTCGTGCACAAGGACGAGCAGGGCCGCCTGGCCGTGGTGGCGGTGCTGATGGACAAAGGCCAGCCGCAGCCCGCAGTGCAGAAGGTCTGGAACAACCTGCCGCTGGAAAAAGGTGAACAGCTGGCCGCGCGCGTGCCGCTTGAAGTGAGCGAGCTGCTGCCCACCGACCGCCGCTACTACACCTACATGGGCTCACTCACCACGCCGCCGTGCTCCGAGGGCGTGCAGTGGGTGGTGATGCGCCAGCCGGTGTCGATGTCGCCCGAGCAGATCGAACTCTTTGCCCGCATGTACCCGATGAATGCACGGCCGCTGCAGCAGGCTTCGGGCCGGCGCATCCTGCAGTCGCAGTAGTTCAGGTTTCGGGCGGGGGCGGGGGCGGCAGCTTGCGCCCCGCCAGCAGCAGCGCAGGCCACAGCCACAGGCTGGCAAACCAGATCAGCACGCGGCCTGCCGTGAGCGGCCTGGTTTCATGCTGTGCAACCTTGATGAACAGCACCACGGCGCCGATCATCACGTACAGCAGCAGCAGGCCATAGACCGTGACGCGGGCGTTGTAGTCGCCACCGAACACATCCCCGAGCACGCTGCCCGCCAGCGCCGCCGCCAGCACTGACAGCAGCAGCGCCAGCGCCAGGCCGGCCAGCGCGTGACGCAGTTTCCATAGCGGGTCGTGGTGCTGAACCATGCCCGTCAGGCGATGCGCCAGAAGTCCAGCTGCACGCGCGTGCGCTCGCGCCGGCCCACTGCCAGCGCCATCACCTTGTTCAGGTGCAGCCAGTTCGTGTGGCCTGTCGTCAGGCGCACCAGCGTGCGGAAGAAGTAGTCCTGCGGCGGCACCGCTTCACCGCGTGCCAGGCGCGCCATCACTTCGGGCGGGCCGTGGCGCAGGCCGTCGCTCTGCACCTCGATCAGGGCGCCATCAGGCGTGCGGATGACGTAGTGCGCGCTGATTTCGGTGGCGCCGTCAGCGCGCTGCACCTGCCAGTCCACACCGCCTTCGATCAGCTCGCCGCTGAGTTCGGGGCCCTGAACGCTGCCGCTCAGGATCGGCACGAAGCGGCGTTCGCCGTGTTTGGCGGGGCCGCCCAGCGAAACAACGGCGCCGATGTCGCAGGTGACGCTGCACATCCAGTGCAGCGGCGGCGGGTCGGGTGGCGGCGGGCTGTTCGCCTGCGTGTTGGGCTGGGTGTCCTGCATGCGGCAGATTGTCCACAAGCCTGCCCGAGCCCGCCTTTGCCGTCGCAGGCCCAAACCCACCAGTGGGTATTCATACAGCCCCGCTAATCGCTTCTTCTAACAAAGCACTTGCAGTCCTCACCCCAAGTCCTTAATTTGGAACAAGTTTTCTGAGCTGTCATCAGCTTCCAGATTGTCTGGTAAGTCCTTGATTCAATTGATTTTTCCGCGCCCATCGGCATTGACCCTCCTGAACGTGTCAGGTAAAGTGGGGTTTAGTGCAAATTAATGGGTTTTAGTGCAAATCATGATTTTCAGAGGTGGACCGGTGCTGCTGCTGGACGGGAAAGGGCGCCTTACGGTGCCGGCCCGCTGGAAAGATTTGCTCGCCACCAACGTCAACGGCCAGATGGTGGTGGCCAAGAACCCTGACGGTTGTTTGTCGCTGTTCCCTTTGCCGGTGTGGGAGAAGTTCGAGACCGAACTGCTCTCGCTGTCGTCCGAAAACGATCCCTGGCGCCGCATCTTCATCGGCAGCGCAACCGAGGTCGAAATCGACAGCGCAGCGCGCGTGCTGGTGCCGCCGGAATTGCGCCTGTGGGCTGGGTTCGATCGCGAAGTGAAGTTCATGGGTGTCGGTCCGCACTTTGAATTGTGGGACCAGGCGCGTTATGAAACGCGCGAAGCGGCGGCCATCGCGCAAGGCCGGCCCGAGCCGCTGCGCAACCTGGTCATTCGGTGAACACCGCAGGCGCATGGACCCACACCCCCGTGTTGCTGCCCGAAGCCGTCCAGGCCTTGGTCATGCAAGCGGATGGCATCTATGTGGACGGCACTTTCGGCCGCGGCGGTCATGCGCGCGCAGTGCTGGCGCTGTTGGGGCCGGCGGGCAAGCTCGTGGCCTTCGACAAAGACCTGGAAGCGGTGAACGCTGCGGCGCAGATCGACGACGCGCGCTTCACGATGGTCCACGCCAGCTTCAGCGACATGACTGCCGAATTGAGCGGCTTCGGCATCACCCAAGTGGACGGTGTGCTGCTCGACCTGGGCATCAGCTCGCCGCAGATCGACGACCCCGCGCGCGGTTTCAGCTTTCGCCACGACGCGCCGCTGGACATGCGCATGGACACCACGCGCGGCGAAACAGCTGCTGAGTACCTGGCCCGCGCCGATGCGCGCGACATCGAAGGAGTGCTTCGTGATCTCTCAGAAGAACGGTTTGCTGCTGCGATTGCAAAGGCGCTTGTCGCTCGCCGCGAAAGTGGGCATCCCGTGCGCAGCACACTCGAACTTTCCGCGCTCGTGGCTGGTGCAGTCAAAACCCGCGAGCCGGGCCAGAACCCTGCAACGCGCACATTTCAAGCTCTTCGGATTCATGTCAACGCCGAGCTTGAGGCGCTGCAACAGG
>JANNGN010000568.1:0-4329 GCA_031403895.1 Rubrivivax sp.
GGGCAGGGCAACACGATGGCCGCGCTGCTGGCGCTGGTGACGGTGGGCGTGAAGGCGGTGACGCGCATGATGTTTGGGTCGGTCAGGTCCTGCGGGCCGCCGCCCATCTCGGTTTTGATCCGCTCGCTCTGCAGACTGAACCGGGACAGACCCATCGGCGGGGGAGGGCCATCGAAGGGGCCTGGAAAGTATTCAAACTCCACGGACGTGGGCGAGACTACGTCCAGCGCCTGCGCCATCGCGTTGTTCACCACCTGAATGGAACCCGGGTACCAGATGGAATCCAGGCTCCCGAGTTCGTTCGAGCCGCCGGCGCGCCGCATTTCGCGGGCCATGATGTCCGCGGCGGCTCGCAGATCCTGTTGCAGCTGGGTTTCTGTCAGGAGACGGCGGTTTTCCACCAGTTGGCCGCTCATCAGCAAAGTGGCCGCCGCAGTGATCACAAGCCCGATTGCCACACCCACCAGGAGTTCGACGATCGACAGACCCGTCTGGCGCCGTCTGCCGCTATGCACAGAAACACTCAACATGCTTCACCTCCCACCGTGGAGCCGCTCGGTGCACAGACTTTGACCCGGCCAGAAAGGCCGATGGTGTCGACAAACTTGCGACTGGTGTCGATGAACGCACTGACCGGAAACTCGTCAGCTGGAAGGCCCACGTCATCTCCCGCTGAGAGGAGCAAGCCGCCAGTGCGGGGGTCAATGGTGTAGAAGTCGCGTCCACCGGCGGGCGGAGAGACAAATACCGAATCGGAGTTGGGCATCTGCGCCATGCGCACCTCAACCGTGGCCGCGTCGGTGCAGCGCAACGCTGCTGTTGCAGCCGTGCAGTTGCACTGCGGAAAGTCATTGCTGTTGACCCGCGAATAGATGACGTAGCACGACATCCCGCTGGCGCCGCTGGTGGACTGGAAGCGAACCTGAACAAAGGTGCCACGGCTGATGGCTTCGCTGCGCGCGTAGGCAATGTCAGCGACCAGCTGTGCATTGATGCCCCGCAAGCGCTGCATCAGGATCATGTCGCGGAATGAAGGCGCAACCAGCACCAGGATGATGGCGATCAAGGCCACCACAACCATCAGTTCGATGAGGGTGAAGCCCAGTCCTGGCCCGCGTGGGCGTTTCATCATCGGCTCCAGCAGGCGTTGGTTGCGGCGAAGGTGAAGGTGCTGCAAGAAGCGCAGCTACCGTACAAGATGGTGCCGCCGTTGACCTGCACGCCGAGCTTGGCGCAGGCGCCGTCATTGCGTTGTGAGGAGCTCGTGGCGTCGGCCGTGAGCTCGTAACCAGTGGCTGACGGCGCAGCGATGCTCAGCGCGTAGTAACCATTGGGCGCCGTGGGCGTGGTGATGCTCAATGTCGTCAGATCGGACGCGTAAGCGGCGTTGTTGCCACGGTACCGCTCCTGCGCCTGCTGCAGCGCCGCCAACGCAGAGAAAGCCTCTGAGCGCCGGCCTTTGCGGATGGAGTCCATGAAGCTCGGAAAGGCCACCGCCAGCAGGATGCCCGCGATGCTGACGGCGATCAACAGTTCGATCAACGTGAATCCGGCACAGCGGCGGGCGATGGGTGTGGTGGGGCTCATAGCGTCAGGATTGTGCGGCGGTCGCGTTCGCGCGGCCAGCACGTCGATTGCCGTTTGTCGGCTCTCATGCACCGTCAGTCATTCGAGCCCTCAAGCTTGGGGGGTCAGCAAACCGGGTAGCCCGCGACTGCGCCTGCGGGCGAACACGAGCGGACTCGTCCCATGACATTCACCACTTGATGCAGCGCCTGGCCACCCTGAAGCTGCAGCCGCAGCGTGCCCGTGGGCGTGACGGTGCCGCGGTTCGGGTCGAACAGCATCGAGCTGGAGTTGGACGCCAGCCGCACGGGTCCGTTGGCAACAAATCCCACGGTGCGCAGCGCACGGGCGTCAGCGCTGCATTGGGAAGTGCCGCTGCCAGTGCAGGTGCAGCGACCAGCCGGTCCGGTGTGCAACACGTAGCAGCTGCCGTCTGCCGCCTGTTGCACGCGCAGCCTCACCGGCGAGGCGTGCGATACCGCCAGGCTGCGAGCTTGACGAATGTCGGTGGCCAGCTGCGCCGCAGCGCCTTCCAGGTGGCGGCGTTCTCGCGCCTGGGTGAAGGAAGGAATGGCGGCACCGAGCGTGATGACGATGATCGCCAGGGTGACCACACATTCGATCAGGGTCAAACCGCGTTGCGTGCGGTTCTGGTCGCGGTGCTGGCTGCAGTGACGGGCGGCAGAGTGGGTGCGGTTCATGGTCGGCTCCTGGGGTGGTGATCGGATGAAGATCACTGTAGGAAAAGACTGCCTTCCTCGCGTCCCCAAGCGGTGTGCATCGGGCACGGCCCTGTGGAGGGCACCTGCTCCATTCCCCCCTGCATCCCCCATGCATCCCCCGGTCGGGGGTCACCCCGCCTCAGATGTCGCGGATGAGCTGCCGAAACGCGTCCACGTCCTCGAACTCGCGGTACACGGATGCAAAGCGCACGTACGCGACTTTGTCGATTCGCTTCAGTTCTCGCATCACCAGTTCGCCCAGGCGTGCGCTGGGCAGTTCGCGCGCACCGCTGGCAAGCAGCTTTTCCTGGATGCGCTCCATCGCGGCGTCGATCTGCTCGACGCTGACGGTGCGTTTGCGCAGCGCCAGCGCCATCGACGCGCGCAGTTTCGTCGCGTCGAACTCGACCCGCGTGCCGTCCTTCTTCACCACCGCCGGCATCGCGATCTCGGTGCGCTCGTAGGTGGTGAAGCGCTTTTCGCAGTGCAGGCAGCGGCGCCTGCGCCGCACCACGTCGCCTTCGTCAGACTCGCGCGTCTCGGCGACCTGGGTGTCTTCGTGGGCGCAGAAGGGGCAACGCATGCGGGTTGGGCTTCAGCCGCTTCTAGCGGTAAACGGGGAAGTCGCGTGTCAACGCGGCGACCTTGGCACGCACAGCAGCCAGTGTGGCTTGGTCGTGTGGCTTGTCCAGCATATCGGCGATCAGGTGCGCGGTCTGGCGCGCCTGCTCTTCCTTGAAGCCGCGTGTCGTCATCGCCGGGCTGCCGAGGCGGATGCCGCTTGTGACCATCGGCTTTTGCGGGTCGTTCGGAATGCCGTTCTTGTTGCAGGTCATGTGCGCCGCGCCCAGGATGGCCTCGGCTTCCTTGCCGGTCAGGCCCTTGGGCCGCAGATCGACCAGCATGAGGTGGCTTTCAGTGCGGCCGCTGACGATGCGCAGGCCGCGCTGAATCAGCGTTTCGGCCAGCACGCGGGCGTTGGCCACCACTTGCTGCTGATAAACCTTGAAGGCGGGTGCCAGCGCCTCGTGGAAGGCCACTGCCTTGCCCGCAATCACGTGCATCAGCGGCCCACCCTGGATGCCGGGGAAGATGGCGCTGTTGATCTTCTTCGCGACGGCCTCGTCGTTCATCAGGATGATGCCGCCGCGCGGCCCGCGCAGACTCTTGTGCGTGGTGGAGGTCACCACGTCGGCGTGTGGCACCGGGTTTGGATAGACGCCAGCGGCGATGAGGCCGGCGTAGTGCGCCATATCGACCATGAAGGTAGCGCCGACGGCCTTGGCGACTTTGGCAAATCGCTCGAAGTCGATGCGCAGGCTGTAGGCCGAGGCGCCAGCGATGATGAGCTTGGGGCGGTGCTCGTGCGCCAGCCGTTCCATTGCGTCGTAGTCGATGGCTTCTTGCGCGTCCAGACCGTAGCTGACAACCTTGAACCACTTGCCGCTCATGTTCAGCGGCATGCCGTGCGTGAGGTGGCCGCCTTCTGCCAGGCTCATGCCCATGATGGTGTCGCCGGGCTGCAGCAGGCCGAAGAAAACGGCCTGGTTGGCTTGCGAGCCCGAGTTGGCTTGCACATTGGCGTGGGCGGCGCCGAAGAGCCGTTTCAGACGGTCGATGGCCAACTGCTCGACCACGTCCATATGCTCGCAGCCGCCGTAGTAGCGCTTGCCCGGGTAACCCTCGGCGTACTTGTTCGTGAGTTGCGAACCCTGCGCGGCCATGACGGCGGGCGAGGTGTAGTTTTCACTGGCGATGAGCTCGATGTGCTCTTCCTGGCGCCGGTTCTCGGCCTGGACGGCGGCCCAGATTTCAGGGTCGGTAAGCGCGAGCGTGGACGTGGAACGGTCGAACATGGCAGTCCTCTTCGGATGAAGGGCCTTCGGAAGCCGGCACTGGCGCTGCGGCTGCGGGGACTGCATCGCAGCGGACAGGCAAATCCACGGTCGAGGGCTGCCCAGGCGAACGGCTGAAGCCACAAAAGCACAAGACCTTCACGGCCCGCGCTTCCCGGTGGTCTTCCACCTTGGGGCGTGGCCCC
>JANNGN010000569.1:0-10464 GCA_031403895.1 Rubrivivax sp.
TTCGGCGCTGACGGCAAAGCCGCGGCCGCGGGCCACGAACTGCACGCTGTCGCCCGAAGCAAACCACTGCCGCGCGCGCAGGTCCGACCCGCGCAGCGCCTGGCCGGCAGCGACCGGCCGCAGCAGCACGCGGCCGTCCAGTGTTTCAAGTTCTGCATGCGGTGCGCCGGGCGCTGCGGCCCAGTCCACCACCGCCAGCGTGAGCTGGCTGGCTTCGAGCCGGGCGCCGGCCGGCAGCGTGGCGCTGGCCACCACGGCCGGTGCCCAGACCTGCACCGTGACCGGCAGGAACACCTGCCAGGCCACCGGCCCTTGCAGGCAACGCAGGCCGACACGGCTGCGGCCCCAGGCCGGTACGCCGGCCGGCAGGAAGGGCTGCACCTGTGTGCAGGGTGCGAGTTGCAGGCGGGCGTCCAGCACACCGGGCAGCGCCACGATGCGCGCGCCGCGCGGTGCGCCAGCCAGTGCCGCTTGCCGCACCAGCGCCGTCGCCTGGGCCAGGAATTCAGGCGCCAGACCGGTCTGCGCAGGCTGCGCCAATGCGCTCGTCCAGAGGTTCACGGACAGCGTGGTGATGGCCAGCAGGCGCAGTGCATAAAGGCTTGAAGGACGCAGGTTCACGGGCCGGACTGTAAGCAGCGTTGCGCCGCGCAAGGGCCGGAATTGGGGCCCTTAGTGCGGCCTTATCGGACTCACGTTTTCAGGCTCCGCCGACAAAATGCCCAGCATGCCCGCCAAGCCCTCCATCCCCGCTGTGGCCCGAGCCGGTTGCCAGGAGCGCCCATGATTCCCCGCCTGACCGAATCTCTTGCCTTCCACAGCCAGGCCCTGGTGCTGCGCTCGGAGCGCCAGCGCCTGATCGCCGGCAACATCGCCAATGCCGACACGCCCGGCTTCAAGGCCCGCGACTTCGACTTTGCCAGCACGCTGCGCCAGGCGCGCGCCGACGGCGCCAGCGGCGAAGGCATCGCACGCGGCGTCATGAGCAGTGGCAACAAGCCCGCACCGGTGCTGCGTTATGTGCAGCCGACCCAGACCAGTCTGGACAGCAACACCGTCGATATGGACCGCGAACGCGGCGCCTTCATGGACAACGCCCTGAAGTACGACGCCACGCTGCGTTTCATCAATGCCAGCGTGCGCACCACGCTGGACGCGATGAAGAGCCACAACCAGGGCTGAGGACTGAACCATGAGCATGTTGAGAATATTTGACGTCGCCAGCAGCGCCATCAGCGCGCAGAGCCAACGCCTGAACGTGGTGGCATCCAACCTGTCCAATGCCGACACCGTGGCCGGCCCTGACGGTGGCGCCTACAAGGCGCGCCAGGTCATCTTCCAGACCGCTTTGATGGGCCCGCCCGGCGCGCGCAGTGGCAGCGAGGCCAGTGTCGGCGTGCGCGTGTCCACCATTGCAGAAGACAACACCCCCGGCCGCCGCGTGCTCGACCCCAAGCACCCCGGCGCCGACGCGAATGGCTACGTCACCTACAGCAACGTCAACCCGGTGGAGGAGATGGTCAACATGATCTCTGCATCGCGCTCGTACCAGAACAGCGTCGAAGTGATGAACACCGCCCGCAACCTGCTGCAAAAAACGCTGCAAATGGGCCAGGGCTGAAGCCCCCCAGGCCAGACCCCGAAAGCACAGCATGACCACCAGCACCGCCGTCCCCAGCGCCGTCAACCCCTACGCCGCGCTCTCGACAGGGAGCTCAAAAACGCAGACCGCGAACGAAGCCGGCAGTGCGGACCGCTTCCTCAAGCTGCTGGTCACGCAGATGCAGAACCAGGACCCGCTGAACCCGATGGACAACGCGCAGATCACGAGCCAGATGGCGCAGATCAACACCGTCAACGGCATCGAGAAGCTCAACACCACGGTCAGCGGCCTGAACGGCCAGTTCGTGCAGATGCAGACGATGACCGGCGCGTCGCTGGTCGGCCGCACCATCACGCTGCAGGGCGACAAGATGTCAGTCGAAGGCGGCGAAGGCGTGGGCGGCTTCGACCTCGCGGGCACCGCAGACCGCGTGAAGGTTGAAGTGCTCAGCCCCGCAGGCCGTGTCGTTGACACGCTGGACCTGGGTGCACAAAGCGCCGGCCGCCATGCCTTCAACTGGACCGCCACCAACCTGCCTGACGGCGCGCCGTACCGCTTCCGCGTGATCGCCACCGCTGGCGCTGCGGCGGTGCCCAGCACGCCGCTGATGCGCGACCGCGTCGATGCCGTCAACACCGACGGCACGAGCCTGGTGCTCGAAACACAGAACAACGGCCCCGTCGCGTACCGCGACATCAAGGCCTTCAACTGATCACTCCCACCACCCCACACCGGCAGGACATCCCATGAGCTTCCAGCAAGGCCTTTCAGGACTCAACGCCACCGCCAAGAACCTGGCAATCATCGGCAACAACATCGCCAACGCCAATACCGTCGGCGCCAAGGTCGCACGCGGCGAGTTCGCGGACGTGTATGCGGCGGCGATCGGTGGTGCCGGCAGCAGCGGCCGAATCGGCATCGGCACCAATCTGGTTGCGGTGGCGCAGCAGTTCACGCAAGGCACGATCAAGTCAACGGAGAACCCCTTGGACCTGGCAATCAACGGCAGCGGTTTCTTCCAGGTTGCCGACACCAAGGGCGCCATCACCTTCACCCGCAACGGCCAGTTCAAAGTGGACCGCGAAGGCTTCATCGTCAACAACTCGCAGCACAAACTGGTGGGTTATGCGGCCGACGCGCAAGGGCAGGTTCAGCCCGGCCTGGCGTTGCCACTTCAGGTGCCGACGGCTGGCGTGGCGCCTTTGCCGACGACGCGGACCACGCTGGAGATGAACCTGGATGCGCGCGCAGGCACCACCCTGCCGGCAGCCGGCGCGCAGATCGACTTCAGCGATCCGGACACCTACAACAACGCCACTTCACTGACGGTGTATGACGCCAAGGGCCAGGAGGTGGCGCTGACCTACTATTTCCAGAAGTCCGCCAACGACACCTGGAACGTTTACGCCACCGCCAACGGCAGCACCGTCAACGGCGCAGCCGCAGCCCCACTGCCGCTGACGACCATCACCTTTGCCGCCGACGGCAGCGCGCCGCTCACGCCCGCCGCGCCAGTGGCCTTCGACGTGCCCATCACCACCAACGCGGCTGGCGCCAGCACGCTGCCGATCCTGGGCGTGCTGTTCAACGTCAGCAGCGCCACGCAGCTGGGCTCGTCATTCGGCGTCACCGACATCCGGCAGGACGGCTATTCCGCTGGCGAGCTGACGGCGCTGGGGATCGAATCCAACGGCATCCTGATGGCGCGCTACAGCAACGGCCAGTCGCGCCCGGCAGGCCAGGTCGAAGTGGCCAACTTCCGCAACCCGCAGGGCCTGCAGCCGCTTGGCGACAACGCCTGGGCACGCAGCTATGCATCCGGTGACCCGCTGATCGGCGTGCCGGGTCAGGGCAACCTGGGCGCGCTGCAGTCCGGCGCGCTGGAAGAGAGCAACGTTGACCTCACCGGTGAACTCGTCAACATGATCGTCTCGCAGCGCATCTACCAGGCCAACGCGCAGACCATCAAGACCGAAGACCAGATCTTGCAGACGCTGGTCAACCTGCGCTGATGAAGCCCACCCCCGGAGCGTCCTTCGGCCGCTGCCCTCTCAAGGAGGCCACCCGAGCGGCCCGGCAAAGCCGGTTCCGCCGCGTGCGCTTGGAAAGTTAGGCCTTCATGGACCGTCTCATTTATTTGTCGATGGCCGGCGCCAAGGCCACCTTGCAGCGCCAGGACACGCTGGCCAACAACCTGGCGAATGCGTCAACCACGGGTTTCCGCGCCGAGATGCAGGCCTTTCGCGCCGTGCCGGTGCGGGGCGACGGCGCCAGCACGCGGGTGTATGCGCTGGAATCCACCATCGGCCACGACACCCGCTCCGGCCCCGTGCAGAGCACCGGCCGGCCGCTCGACGTGGCGGTGCAGGGTGATGCCTGGCTTGCCGTGCAGTCGCTCGACGGCACCGAGGCCTACACCCGCGCCGGCTCTTTGCAGCTCAGCGCCGAAGGCCAGCTCGTCACGCCCGGCGGCCTGCCGGTGCTGGGCGACGGCGGGCCGATCACGTTGGGCGTGAACGCCAGTGTCGAAATTGCCGCCGACGGCAGCATCACTGCCACCACGGGCAACGGCCGCCCGCAGCAGGTGGGCAAGCTGAAGCTGGTGACGTCTGAAGCACCGCTGAACCGTGGCGCCGACGGCCTCTTCCGCGCTGCTGAAGGCGACCTGGCGGCGGACGCCACCGCGCGTGTGCAGAGCGGCGCGCTGGAGGGGTCGAACGTGAGCGCTATTGAAACCATGGTGGCGATGATCGCCGCCGCGCGCCAGTTCGAGCAGCAGATGAAGATGCTGCAAGGCGCCGAGCAGCGCGAGCAGGGCGCGGCCAAGCTGCTGGCGCCGCAATAGGGCGTGCGCTCAGGCGTGCGCTCAGGCGTGCGCTCAGGCCTGCGCTCAGGCCTGCGCTCAGGCCTGCGCTCAGGCGGGCGGACAGGCCAGGGCCACCTGCGAGTGAGGGCGCGCAGGCGCTTCGGGGTGGTCACGCCATCGGCTAGAGTGCGCGTCCGGTCTTATTGGCCAGCCAGCGCCCCCGCATCATCTCCAGGCCGTATCCGCCGATGAACAGCGCCGTCCCGGCACCCGCACTGACCAACCCCATCCATCGCCCCGCTTTAGGCTGGGCGCTGGCCGTGGCCTTGGCCACGCTGCTCTTTGCGCTGCCGCTGCTGTTGATGCTGGTGGCGCCGCTGCGCACGCCCGGGCTGCCGCCACCGGTGGGCTTTGAGCTTTTGCCTGACGCGCCGAGCCTGCAGTCCTTTCGCGATGCATTCAGCCTGGTGCCACTCGCGCGCTCACTGCTGAATTCTGCGCTGGTGTGTGCGGTGGCGGTGCCGCTGACGCTGCTCACCGCGTCCTGGGGCGGCCTCGCGCTGGTGCTCTTGCAGGGGCGCGCGCGCACGATGCTCGCGGGCCTGCTGCTGATCCTGGCGATGGTGCCGGTGACGGCGGTGTGGATCCCGCGCTTCGGGCTCTTCAATGCGCTCGGTCTGGTGGGCACCTACGTGCCGCTGGTGGCGCCGGCGCTGATGGGCGGCAACCCGCTTTTCGTGCTGCTGTACTTCCTCGCCATACGGCGCATTCCGATCGAGATGCTCGAAGCCGCGCGGCTTGAAGGTGCCGGCCTGCTGCGCATCTGGTGGCGCGTGGTGATGCCGCTGGTCAAGCCCACCTCGGCGGCCATCGCACTGCTGGCGGTGGTGAGCTTCTGGGGCAACTTCATCGACCCGCTGCTGTACCTGCGCACTGAAAAGCACCTCACCGCGCCGCCCATGCTGCACGCGCTGGAACTGCTGGGCCCCACCAACTGGCCGGTTTTTCTGGCCGGCGCGCTGGTGGTGACGTTGCCCGTGGTCGTCGCGTTTTTGGTGGCACAGCGTTTTCTGTCAAGCCTTGAAAGGGGATCGGGATGGTTGGGACGATGAACAAGTTCTTCAGTAATGCATTGCAAACCGCGCTGCGAACCGCGCTGCAAACCGCGCTTATCTCGGCCGCGCTGCTGCCGGCACGCGCCGCAGAACCATTGCGGCTGCAGGCCTTTGGTGACCCGGCCGAACTGGCCGCTTACAAAGAGTTGATCGCCGCCTTCGTGGTTGCGACACCGGGCGTTGATGTCGAATTCATTCCGGTCGGCAAACAGCGCGACCACATGGCCAAGCTGGCCACCGGGTTTTCAGGCGGCAACCCGCCCGATCTCTTTCTCATCAACTTCCGCCGCTTTGGCCAGTTTGCGGCCAAGGGTGTGCTTGAACCGCTGGGCCCCGCGTTGACGGCGCGTGGCAAGTTCCGTGAAGGCGACTTCTACGAGCAGGCCACCGAGGCCTTTCGACATAACGGCGCGCTGGTGTGTACGCCGCAGAACGTGTCGAGCCTGGTCACGTACTACAACCTGGCGCTTTTCAAACAAGCTGGCCTGCCGCTGCCCACCGCCACCTGGAACTGGGCCGACTTCTTGCGCGCGGCCAAGGCGTTGACGCGCGATACGAATGCCGACGGCAAGACTGATGTCTATGGCCTGGGCTTCGAGCCCACGGTGATCCGCCTGGCGCCTTTCATCTGGCAGGCCGGTGGCGATGTGGTGGACAACCTGGAGCGGCCGACGCGCTTCACGCTGGACACGCCGGCCGCGCTGGAAGCGCTGGACTTCGTGCGTTCCTGGTCCACCGCCAAGGTCGTGCCGCCGCTGGTCGAGAACAAGAGCGAAGACCATGAGTCGCGCTTTGCGCGCGGCGGCCTGGGAATGATCCTGCACAGCCGGCGCTACACCGCCACGCTGCGCGGTGTGCCCAATCTGGACTGGGACGTGGCACCGCTGCCGCGCCACAAAGTGGCTGCCACCGTGCTGCATGCCGACGCCTACTGCATGGCCAAAGCCAGTACCAACAAGGACGCGGCTTTGCGCTTTGTTGAATTTGCGCTGGGTGATGTCGGCGCTGGCATCGTCGCGCGCTCGGGCCGCACCGTGCCCGCGAAGAAGAGCGTCTCGCTCGGCCCCGACTTCCTGGATCCGAAGGCACGGCCGAAGTCGGCCAAGGTGTTCCTGGACTCCATCGCGCAGATTCGCCGCACGCCCAACATCGCGGCCTGGAACGAGATCGAAACGCGCGCCGAACCGCTGGTGGAAGACTGGTACTTCAACCCCACACCACCGAAAAAGCCGTTGCAGCAGGACTTGAGCGAAGCGACGCAAAACCTGATGGCGCGGCCCGTCAAACCATGACGGCAGCGCGCAGCGCCGGGCTGGAACTGCGGGGCTTGAGCAAACACTACGGCGGCAAGCCGGTGGTGGATGCCTTGAGCCTGACAGTGACTGACGGCGAACTGCTGATCCTGGTGGGGCCTTCGGGCAGCGGCAAATCGACGCTGCTGCGCATGATCGCGGGCCTGACCGAACACGATGCCGGCGAGGTGCTGGTGGCCGGCCGCAGCGTCGGCGGCCTGCCGCCGGCCGAGCGCAACATTGCCATGGTGTTCCAGAGTTATGCGCTGTTTCCGCACATGACGATTGAAGAGAACCTGTCCTTCGGCATGCAGGCGCGCAAGGAAGCACCGGCGCACATCGCGCAGCGTGTGCAGGCGGTGTCGGGTGTGCTGGGCCTTGCCGCCATGCTGCAGCGCTATCCACGCCAACTCTCGGGCGGTGAACGCCAGCGCGTGGCGCTGGGCCGCGCGATGCTGCGCGAGCCCAAGCTCTTCCTGCTGGACGAGCCACTGTCGAATCTGGACGCGCAGTTGCGCGTGCAGACCCGGGCCGAGATACTGCGCCTGCACCAGCGGCTGCAAACGACGATGGTCTATGTCACGCACGACCAGATCGAAGCCCTGAGCCTGGGCGACCGCGTCGGCGTGCTGCGCGCCGGGCGGCTGGAAGACATCGGCACGCCCGAGGCCATCTACCGCCACCCGCGCACGCTCTTCGTGGCGCGTTTTGTGGGCAGCCCGCCGATGAACATTTTCGCTGTCCGCGCCGCGCCGCCGGGCCATGTGGACTGGAACGGCAAGCGGCTGCCGCTGCCCGCCGAACTGGCCGCGCGACTGGGTGAAACCGGCCGGCCGCTGGTGCTGGGCGTGCGGCCCGAACATGTCTGTGTGCTGGGCTCGCGCTGGGCGCTGGGCGGGCCGGCCGGTGAACTGGTCAGCGCCACCGTGGAGGTGGTGGAATACGCTGGCGACCAGGTCTTCATGGAACTGGTGGTGGCCGGTGCCGACGGCCAGACGCAGACGCTGACGGCGCGTGTCGAGCCCGAGCTGGGCGCGCAGCGTGGCCAGGTGCTGAAGCTGTGGTTCCAGCCGCAGGCCTTGCACCTCTTCGACCCAGAAACCGAACTGTCGCTGTTGCACGACGTGCCACGCGCCGGGGCGGTCTGATCGTGACTGCCTGATGGTGGCTGCCTGATGCTGTCCTTCAGCCAACGCGGCGCCTGGTGGCTGGCCGCGCCGTTGCTGCTGGCTTCGGTGCTGATGGTGCTGGGCCCGGCGCTGGTGACGCTGCTCTTTGCCTTCACCGAATACGACGCCTTGAGCGCGCCGCAGTTCACGGGCCTGGACAACTTCGAGCAGCTCATGGGTGACTCGCTGTTCTGGAAGTCGCTGTCCAACAGCACGCTCATCGCAGCCATCGGCGGCCCGCTGCGCCTGCTGCTGGCCTTGGCGCTGGCGCTGATGCTGGTACACGACCGGCGCGGTGTGCGCACCGCGCGCGCCATCACCTACCTGCCCTCGGTGGTGCCTGACGTGGCCTACGCGCTCTTGTGGCTGTGGATCCTGAACCCGGTGTTCGGGCCGCTGGGCCTGGCGCTGAAGTCGCTGGGCCTGCCGTCCGACGAGTGGCTGCTCAGCCCCTGGGGCGCGCGGCTGTCGATCGTGCTGCTGGGCCTGTTCCAGATCGGCGAGGTCTATGTCGTGCTGCTGGCGGCGCGGCGCGAATTGCCGGGTGAACTGTATGAACTGTGCGAGATGGAAGGCGTGTCGCCCTGGTGGATGTTCCGCAAGGTGACGCTGCCGATGCTGCTGCCCACGCTGGTGTTTCTGGCCGCGCGCGATGTCGCCTGGAGCCTGCAGTTCAGCTTTGTGCCGGCGCTCGTCATCACCAAGGGCGGGCCCAACTACGCCACGCTGTTCCTGCCGCTGTACGTCTATCAAAACGGCTTCGAATACCTGCGCTTCGGCTACGCAGCGGCCATCTCGGTGGCGATGTTCCTGCTGACGGCGGCCATGGTCTGGGTGCAGTGGCTGGTGCTCAAGCGCTGGCAGCGGCAGAACACGTAGTCGCGCGCCCGTTCTGAGGGGCGTTTTGGCGGGTGAAGGCCCCGCTTATCCGGCGGTCGGCAGGCTCAAGTCCGGCGGAAGATCATGGGGAACTTCGAAGGATGTTTCCCATGATTCGATCGCTGTGGACGGCCAAGACCGGCATGGAAGGCCAGCAGACCAAGCTGGACTCGATCGCCCACAACCTGGCCAACGTCGGCACCAACGGCTTCAAGCGCGGCGGTGTCGTGTTTGAAGACCTGATGTACCAGAACTTGCGCGCCGCAGGTTCGGCCACGTCCGAACAAAGCCAGCTGCCGACCGGCCTGCAAGTGGGCCTGGGCGTGCGCGTGGCAGCCAGTTCGCGCAACTTCAGCCAGGGCAGCCTGCAGCAGACGACGAACAACCTCGATGTCGCCATCAAGGGCCAGGGCTTTTTCCAGATCCAGCTGCCCGACGGCAGCACCGGCTACACGCGCGACGGCGCCTTTCAGGTTGATGCCAACGGCGCACTCGTCAACAACGCCGGTTATGCCGTGCAGCCCGGCATCACGGTGCCTGCCAATGCGCTGTCGGTGAGCATTGCCGCCGACGGCACGGTCAACGCGAACGTGCCCAACCAGGTGGCACCGCAGGCGCTGGGCCAGTTGCAGCTGGTGTCCTTCATCAACCCGGCCGGGCTCGAATCGCGCGGCGGCAATCTGTTTGGTGAAAGCGCCGCCTCGGGCACGCCCAACGCTGGCGCGCCCAACAGCGCCGGCCTGGGCGCGCTGCAGCAGGGCTTTGTCGAGGGCAGCAACGTCAACGTCGTTGAAGAGCTGGTGTCGATGATCGCCACCCAACGCGCCTACGAACTGAACTCAAAAGCCATTCAAACTTCAGACCAGATGCTGCAACGATTGGGGCAGTTGTGATGCGCAGCAGCTTCATGCCTTGGGCTCTGGCGGCTTTGCTGCTGTGCATGTTCAGTGGCTGCGGCCTGCTCAGCCCGCGCGTTGACGTGGCCGACACCAAACCCGTCGTGGCCCCAGTGCCGCCGGCGCCGCAGTCCGGCAACGGGTCGATCTTCCACGCTGCCAACTACCGCCCGCTGTTCGAAGACCACCGCGCGCGGCTGGTTGGCGACACGCTGACGGTGCAGATCGTCGAAAAGGTCAGCGCGACGCAGAAGTCCACCAGCTCCCTCGACAAGACCGGCACGCTGTCGGCTGGCATCACCGCGCTGCCGGGGGTGCGCCCGGCGGCCTTTGCGCGCGCCACCGCCGACGGCACGTCCAGCAACACCTTTGCCGGCAAGGGCACCACCGAAAACAGCAACGACTTCAACGGCACCATCACCGTGGTGGTGCGCAGCGTGCTGCCTAACGGCCACTTGCTGATCGCGGGCGAGAAGCAGATTGGCGTCAACGAAAACGTCGATGTGCTGCGCTTTTCGGGCCAGGTCGATCCACGCGCCATCCAGCCCGGCAATGCGGTGCAAAGCGCGCAGATTGCCAACGTGCGGCTGGAACAGCGCGGCCGCGGCGCGCAGGCCGAAGCGCAGGCCGTCGGCTGGCTGTCGCGCATCTTCCTCAACCTGATGCCGATCTAGAACTCACCACACCGCTGCATGAACATCGAA
>JANNGN010000570.1:0-1875 GCA_031403895.1 Rubrivivax sp.
GCCGCAGGGTTTCGTGCGAGGTGAGTTGATTCACCAGGGCGGCCGCATCGCCAGCGTGACCGGGCAGGCGGCCAGCGAAGCCAGCGTGCGCGCCGGCAACCTGCCCATCGTGCTGCCGGGCTTCATCGACCTGCACGTGCATGGCGGCGGCGGGCTGGACACCATGGCTGGCGGGGACGCCATCACCACCATCGCCCGCACGCACGCGCGCCACGGCACCACCGCATTGCTGGCCACCACGATGACGGCGCTGCGGCACGAGATCGAAGCCGCGCTGCGCGCCTTGGCGCCGCACATCGGGCAGCACGCGCCGGGCACGGCGCGCGTGCTGGGCGTGCACCTTGAAGGCCCCTACATCAATCCAGGCCGCCTGGGCGCGCAACCCAACTTCGCCACCACGGCCACGCTGGCTGATGTGCTCTCGCTGCATGCACTGGCGCCCATCAAGCTCATCACGATTGCGCCCGAGCTGCCGGGACATCTGGAACTCATCGTGGCGTTGCGCCAGCACGGCTTCGTGGTGCAGATCGGCCACTCCGCCGGCAGTTACGAAGACGGCGTGGCCGCACTGCAGGCCGGCGCGACTGGATTCACCCATCTGTTCAACGCCATGACCGGCCTGCACCACCGCGAGCCCGGCATGGCCGGCGCAGCGCTGGCGCACGCCGAACGCGCAGAGATCATTCCCGACCTGCTGCATGTACACGCGGGCGCGATCCGGGTGGCGCTGCGCTCGATCCCTGGCCTGTACTGCGTCACCGATTCCACCGCCGCCACCGGCATGCCCGACGGCGACTACGCGCTCGGCCGCCATACGGTGACCAAGTGCCTGGGCGGCGTGCGCCTGGCCGACGGCACGCTGGCCGGCAGCACGCTGACGATGGACCAGGCACTGCGCAACCTGGTGTCGATCGGCATGTCTTTGGCTGACGCGTCACGGCGCACGGCCACGATTGCCGCCGAGCACCTGGGCCTGGCCGACCGCGGCCGGCTCGTGCCCGGGGCCTGGGCCGACATGGTGGTGCTCAACGCCGCCTTGCAGCTGCAGGCGGTGTGGGTCGAAGGCACTGCGGTCGATCTCAGCGGCTGAGGCTGCGCAAGAACGCCGCCAGGTCCGCCGCCTGGGCGGGCGACAGCCTCAGCGGCCGCAGGATGCGTTCGCCATCCGCATGCAGGCGCTCTTCGTTCAGCTCGGAATAGTGCTGCACCACATCAATCAGCGTGCGCAGGCTGCCGTTGTGCATGTAGGGCGCGGTGTGCACCAACTGCCGCAGCCCGGGCACGCGAAATTCGCCGAAATGGCGCGGCTCGATCAGCACATGGCGGGTGCTCACAGCGCGCGGGTCATCGACGCCGGCGTCGTTGTAAGGCCCGAGCCGTGTCATGCGGCTGGACTGCAGCTTCAGGAGCCCGCCATGGCGGCCCGGGTCAACGCCGCCGGAGATGAAAAACGGCACGCCGATGTCTGCAAATTCACCATTCGTGAAAGCCGGCCCGGCGTGGCAGACGCTGCAGCGCGCGTCGCCGATGAAGAGCTTCAGTCCGCGCTGGGCGGCCGCTGGATAGCGCGCTGCTGCGCCTGTGTCGCCGCGCAGCAAGGCATCGCGAAAAGCGTCGAAGGCCGTGCGCGAAGAGCGCAGTGTCGCCTGGTACGCCGCCAGCGCCTTGGCCACATCGACCAGCACTGCGTCGTTGTCTTCCGGCACGGCACGGCCGAAGGCTGCGCGATAGCGTCGGTCCAGCGCGGCATCCGCGCGCACCCGGGCGGCCAGGCCGGCAGCCGTCTGCGCCATCTCGCCGTCGGCCAACAGCGGCGCCAGGCTCGCGGCCCAGAGCGAATCGTGGGCGCCGTCCCAACCCAGCCAGCGGTGCTGG
>JANNGN010000571.1:0-6662 GCA_031403895.1 Rubrivivax sp.
CGGCCGCTGTGCGACCCAGCTCATCGGCCGCCTGCTGCACACCGGCCAGCACCGGCGAGCCCGGTGTCAGCAGATCTTCGGCACGGCCGGCGGCACTGCCGATGCGGTCTGCCGCGCCGGTCACCCGGTCGGCCGCCGTGCCGACCCGGTCTGAGGCCTGGGCGGCTTGTTTCAGCGTGCCTTGCGCGGCGTTGACCAGCGCGGGCGCGCGCTTGTCCAGCGTGGCGGCCAGCCGCGCCACCGAGGCCGACGCCTGCGCCAGTTCGGCCACCGTCTGCTTCAGTTCAGGCCCGCCGATGAGCCCGCGCGCAGCCGCCAGCGTGTCCGACAAGTCCTGCGACATGCGCGCCAGGTCAACCCGGTCGAGCTGGTCCTGCAGGCTCTGGAAACGCGTCAACGTGGTCGGTATCACGACCACGCCCGCCGCGGTGCGCTGTGCGGTCTTGCCGCCGGGCCGCAGGTCGAGGTCAACGTACAACTGCCCCGTGAGCAGGCTTTGCGTGGCCAGCTGCGCCGACAGGCCGCGCTCCACCAGCGCCGGCAAGGACAGCGTGGGGTCGGCCGTGGCAACCGCGCCGTCCAGGCTGACGATGCGCGCGCGGTCCAGTTCGGCCACCACCGGCACCGTCAGGCGCCCGTCTTCCTGCACCAGGCCGATGGACTTGATGCTGCCCAGTCGCACCCCGCGAAAGACCACGGGTGAGCCCACCTGCAGGCCGTACACCGAGCCGCCGAAATGCATCACCGCCTGGTCGGTGGGCGACAGGAAACGCGAACCCAGCACCAGTGCCAGCGCCCCTCCCAGCAGCAGCAAGCCGCCGATGAAGAAGAGGCCGATGCGGGCGGCGTTGGGCCGTGGCGTCATGCTGCCACCTCGGCGGCCGCCGAGGCCGGTTCGTCCACTTCGACGTTCGCCGCTGCGCGCTCACTGCGCCCGCGCTGCAGGAATTCACGCACCCGCGGCGGCCCGTGCTCGAGCAAGGCTTTGGGGGCGTCCAGAGCGGTCATGGTCTTGTCCTCTTCATCCAGAAAAAGCACGCGGTCGGCGATCGCAAACACACTGTCGATCTCGTGCGTGACCATCACCACAGTGGTGCCCAGGTGGTCGCGCAATTGCAGTATCAAGCCGTCCAGGCGCGCGGTATTCACCGGGTCCAGGCCCGAACCGGGCTCGTCCAGAAACAGCAGCGGCGGGTCCAGCGCCAGCGCGCGCGCCAGCCCCGCACGCTTGCGCATGCCGCCACTCAACTGCGAAGGCATGAGGTCAAAGGCGCCGTCCAGCCCGACCAGCGCCAGCTTCAGCCGTGCATGCTGTTCGCGCGCCTTGCGCGGCAGCGGCGTGAACAGGCGCAGTGGCAGCATCAGGTTTTCACCGACCGTCATCGCGCTCCACAGCGCACCCGCCTGGAACAGCACGCCGAAGCGTCGGCGCAACTGGCGCAGCGTGGTTTCGTCGCCGTCGTACAAGTCCTGGCCTTCGATCAGCACCTGGCCCTGCTGCGGCCGCTGCAGGCCGATCATGTCGCGCAGCAACGAACTCTTGCCACTGCCGCTGGGGCCCATGATGACGAAGATCTCGGCCGGCGCGATGGCGAAGTTAAGGTCCTGCTGCACGACCTGCTCACCATGCGCCACTGTCAGGTCGATGACCTGCACGATGGGGGTGGCCGGGGTTTCAGCTTTGTCTGGCGCGCCCATCGGCTACAGATCCAGGCTCTGGAAGACGACGGTGGTGAGGCATGCCGCCGTGATGATCCACACCAGGCCCTTGACCACCGCCGTGGTGGTGGCCTCGCCCACGGCCTGCGCGTTGCGGCCGGCGTGCAGGCCTTCGCGGCAGCCGGCCAGCGCCAGCAGCGCGGCATAGAGCGTGCCCTTGAAGAGGCCGATCCACAGGTGCGTCCAGGTCAGTGCGTCAGCTGACTTGTGCAGGTACTCCGACCACGGCACCGCGTAGATCATCGTCGCCGGCAGACCACCGGCCAGCACGCCAACCAGCGCGGCGTAGGTCATGACCAGCGGCGCCACCAACACAAGTGCCAACAGGCGCGGCATCACGAGGTTGTCCACCGGGTCCACGCCCAGCGCGCGCAAGGCGTCGATTTCTTCGCCAGCCTTCATGGTGGCCAGTTGCGCCGCAAAGGCCGCGCCGACACGGCCGGTGAGGATCATGCCGGTCATCAAACCCGCCAGTTCACGCACCATGCCGACAGTGACGATATTGGCGATGTAGGCCTGCGCGCCCAGCTTGTCGAGTTGCGCGCCGCCCATGTAGGCCAGCATCAGGCCGATCAGGAAACAGGTCAGCGAGACGATGGGAATCGACAGCGGGCCGGTCTGGTCGATCTGGCGCATCAGGTCACCGAAGCGCATGGCACTTTTGCCGCGCAGCAGGCGGCCGATGGCCAGCACCACCTCGCCGAAGAAGGTGGCAGTCAGCACCGCGTCGGCGCGCGCTGCCAGCACGCCCTGGCCGACGCGGTCAAGCCAGGGCGGTGTGGCCTCTTTCGGCGGCGGCGCTTCACCGGCGGCCGGCAGCGCCAGCGTCAACACCGCACGCACGTCTTCGGGCAGGCCGTCCAGCTTCACCTGCAGGCCGCGGCGGGCCAGTGGCGCGAGCTGGTCGCGCAGCGCGGCGGTGAGGCCAGAGTCCCATTCGGTCAGCGCGCTTCCGTCCACGGTGACCGTGCCGCCCTGCACACCGGCCGGCGCCGCGCTCAGGCTGCCACCCGCAACGCCGCGCCAGTCGCCAGCAACACGCAACGAACAACCTTGCGCTTGCGACTGCCAATGGTGGGTGGGCGCTGCTGTGCTCATGCTGGCGGGCACTTTAACTGCGCTTGCGGCATGCGTCCGACGGCCCGCAGGCCATGGCGCTGTAAGACAAAGAGCCTGCCGATCGACACAATGCAAGTCACCACTTCGTCCCGACTCAACAGCCTCATGACAATTTCCACCTCTGCATTGCGACGACGCCAGATGCTGTGGCTGGCCGCCAGGGCCGTCTTTGCCGTTAGCGCCATCAGCGCAGTCAGCGTCTTCAGCCTGCCTGCCCTGGCTCAGGCGTCGGCCTTCGACCACAGCCACGCGGCCTGGACTCTGCTGCTTAAAAAACATGTGGTGTTGCTGGACGCCGGCAAGGCCTCGCAAGTGCGCTACGCCGGCATGGCCGCAGACCGCGCGGCGCTGAAGGCTTACCTGGCGCAACTGTCAGCCGTGACGCCCGCCGCCTTCGAGGCTTTCAGCAAGCCGCAGCAAATGGCCTTTCTCATCAACGCCTACAACGCCTTCACGGTCGAGCTGATCCTGACGCGCTACCCAAAGCTGGAATCGATCCGCGACCTGGGCAGCCTGCTCACCAAGCCGTGGTCGATCAAGAACGTGCCGCTGCTCGGGACCACGCTGACGCTGGACAACATCGAACACGACAAGCTGCGCACCAAGGGCCGCTTTGACGACCCGCGCATCCACTTTGCCGTCAACTGCGCCAGCATCGGCTGCCCGATGCTGCGCGAAGAAGCCTTTGTGGCTGAACGGCTGGAAGCGCAACTGGACGAACAAACGCAACGCTTCCTGTCCGACCGCAGCCGCAACCGCTACGCCGACGGCAAGCTGGAAGTGAGCCGAATCTTCGACTGGTACGGCGGCGACTTCAAGCTTGGGCACAAGGGCATCACGTCCCTGCCCGCGTTCTTCGCCCGTTATGCCACGCAACTGGCCGACGCGCCGACAGACCGCGAGCGCATCAAGGCGCAGGGCGTGGCGGTGAGTTTCTTGGAGTACGACTGGAAACTGAACGACGCGAAGTGAGACCAAGCGCCTGGCCAGGCGGCTGGTCTGGAGGCAAGTGCGCCCAGTCACTCAGCCCCTTGCAGTGCTTCGATCAGGTCTGACTGCCCAAGAAAGTGACTGCATGACCACGCAGCGCGGCGGTAAAGCGCCCAAAGGACAGGTCTTCTGCCGGATGGGAAAGCACAGTTGCACTTGTGTTCGTTGCGGTCAGGAAGCAGGCGGCCGTGTACAGACGCTCCAGCACCAAACGACGACACAACAGTTCATAACGCTTGGCATAACTCACCCCTGCGAAGCGCACTGGCCCTTTCCCCTTGGATTCGCGCGGTCCTCCTTTGAAGGCGGGATCAACCTCAAAGTACGGTTCCTTGTTCGCGACAGGTCTTTTGACGTTGTCGCGATCTTCCAGCAGAAAGAGGTAGCCCAGAAATGGCGTTGGCGCTCCTTCGCCAAACCGGCCTTCGCGGTACGCCGTCCAGAGATCCTTCGCGCTGCCAACCGCTTCTTCACTTCGATTGTTGACGTTGTTTCCAATCGACTTACCAGCTTGCGACTTGAATTCCATCGCCAGGACCAACTGCTTGTCCGAGATCACGATCAGGTCCCACTTCTTGGTCGCGCGAAAGTAGCCCGGCAGTTCCAGTGAGGTGCGAGTGCGAACGTCAAGCCGCTTCAGGCCAGCCACACAAAGAATGTCAGCCACCAGAATCTCCAGCGCCGCCATTTGGGTTCCGCCAGTCACCTCCCCACGCGTACCCGCATCGACCTTCTTCGCGTCAACTTGCTTTTGCTTGTTCTTCGACCGTGCGGTCCAGTAGCTCTGCACCGCGCTTTGAAGCCGTTGATCGAGTTCAAGCTTTTCAGCCACCGTCAGCCCCCAATCGTGCAACTTCGTCGTCAGTCAGGCCATAGAGCTCGACGGTGGCGCGGTTGCAGTCGGCAATGTCAAGTGACCGACCCGCCGCCGACAGGTCCGCGCGCAACCGGTTAGGCACATCCTTCCAGGGCGGCACCCGAATCCGGCGCAGATACTGCGCCTGGAAGCGCAAGAATCCTCCGCGCATTTTGGTCGAGTAACTCAGCACGAAGAGGCGCGCGATTCCCGACAACAGCACAGCCTGCAAGGCTTGCAAGTCCCATTCTTCAGAAGTGACAAAGTACAGGTTGTGGTGCGGGTACAGCTTGCCGTCCTCATAGACGATCTGGGCATCTCCCTTGATGTCGGGAATGAGGAGCTTCGGTTTTGCAGCCAAGGATGCTGTGATTCGATCGATGGTTCTGTACCAGTTGGCCGGCGCCTTCTGCGCGACATGGCGTGCCGAGATTTGATCCTTGCGCGCTTCCAGGTAGCGTTTCAGGCGCGGGTAGTCCTCGAGATCGACCAGGCCCGACCCGGGCCCGTCAACGAAAGGGTTGATGACGCCGTAACCCTGCCACACCACTCGGCCGGTTTGGATGTCACGGGTCATGGCCAGGGGCAGCTTCCTGTCTTCTTCGACGTCGAGCTCATGCAAGAGTCCGATGAAGGCCTTGTCAGCGCCCGTCGCGACGCCGATACCAACTTTGCATCCAGCAGCTTCAAGCGGCACAAAATCCCGTTCGAGGCGGCGCAGCAGCGCCAGCTCATCTGAGCTTTCCAGGATCCACGGTTCACCCTTGCTTGCAATGCCAGCTATTTCTGCAACCGGGCCAACGCCCTCTGGCAAGCGGTCTGACACAAGCTGAGCCGAAAGGCGGCTGAGCGCAGCCCGACTGGTTTCGGGGCGCCTTGCGAACCGTGTCAAACCAGGCTTCTCGCGCGCGATGACCGTAATGGCTGGGTACGCGACCACGTCGGAATGAAAGGCCGCCGTGTCAGTCATGTCGACATAGAACTTCAGGTGAAACTGGCTGGCAACCAACTCGCGCAGGGGCCCGCCGTAGCGGTTCTTCATCCATCTGTCGGCGCAGATGAATCCAAGGGCACCACCCGGCTTGAGGCTCCGCAGGGATCGCTCGATGAAAGGGATGTAGAGGTCGGCCCGGTCGTAGATCGTGCTGTAGCGGGCTTTGTATTCCGACAACAGAACGGCAGGGATCAGCTCCTGACGGACATACGGCGGATTGCCAACAACAAAATCGAAGGACTCGGGAATGTCGGCAAGCAAGAAGTCGGCATGCAGCAACCAGCGATTGGTGAGCGCTTCTGCTATGCCGGCGCCAAAGCCTTCTTTCTCAAGTCGAGCGACCACTGCTGCGTGCGTTCGAGCGTAGGTATCGCTGTGCAGTTCGACGGCCCTGATGGCGTCGCCGAGTACGGCCAGCGGACTGCTGATCTTTGCGCTTGAGCTCCATGAGTGGAGCAAGCGCTCAATGGCCGGCAACAGAAAGTCGCCCTCGCCGAATGAAGGCTCGAGCAGGCAACTTTGGGCAAGAGCCTTGTCAGCCGTATAGCCGCACAAATCGAGTATGAAATCCACGACCTCGCGGCGCGTGAAGATCGCCCCGCGTTCGACGACGCCGCCTGCATTCGCCAGCTCCGCGACGGCCGCGGCTATCGGACACATGTCGAGCAACGATGCTTGCCGGATCAGAAGGCTGGTGGTCATCAAGTGAACTGGCGCAAATCAAGAACAGGCAGGGTAAAGGCCGATCAATCCGGCAACAGGCCAACCCGGCTCTTGCGACATCAGCAGCTACCGTGTCGCCTTGCTTCATTGTCAGGCAGCCAGTGACTAACTGAAGCCGACACCGTTGACTAGCGAAGTGTGGCTGTACGCATCTCCAGTATTGCACAGGGCCTTTTCTGCAGCGCCCCAGACGAAATCAAAACCTCAGCTCAACGACGCCAATGAGGCTCAGCCCCGTCCCGCGCCTGCCGCAATCCCGCG
>JANNGN010000572.1:0-2548 GCA_031403895.1 Rubrivivax sp.
TTCGTTGGTCGCGAGCACCAGCTTGTGGATCGGCAAGCCCATGCAACGCGCCACGTGGCCGGCGCAGATGTTGCCGAAGTTGCCGCTGGGGACTGCGAAGCTCACACGTTGAGCGTTAGTGGTCGTGGCCTGAAAGTAGCCCGCAAAGTAATAGACCACCTGCGCCAGCAGCCGCGCCCAGTTGATGCTGTTGACGGTGCCAATGCGGTACTGGCGTTTGAAAGCCAGATCGTTGCTGACCGCCTTGACGATGTCCTGGCAGTCGTCAAACACGCCTTCAACCACGATGTTGTGGATGTTGGCGTCTTGCAGGCTGAACATCTGCGCTTGCTGGAAAGGGCTCATGCGGCCGTTGGGGCTGAGCATGAAGACCCGCACGCCGTGCTTGCCGCGCATCGCATATTCGGCCGCGCTGCCGGTGTCGCCGCTGGTGGCGCCCAGGATGTTGAGGGCTTCGCCGCGGCGCGCCAGCTCGTATTCGAAAAGGTTGCCGAGCAACTGCATCGCCATGTCCTTGAAGGCCAGCGTGGGGCCATTGGACAGGGCTTGCAGGTAAAGGGGCGTGTTGCCGTCTTGCAGTTTCTTCAGCGGCGTGATCTGCGCGCTGCCGAAGGTGGCTTCGGTGTAGGTGGTGTCGCACAGCCGCTTCAGGTCGGCGGCCGGGATGTCGTCGATGTAGAGGCTCAAGAGCTCGAAGGCTAGGTCCGCATAGCGCAGCCCGCGCCAGCGTGTCAGCGTGGTCTCGTCGATCTTCGGATAGTGCGCAGGCAGGTACAGGCCACCGTCTGGCGCCAGGCCTTCGAGCAGGATGTCGGAGAAGCCGCGTGCGGTTTTGTCGCCCCTGGTCGAGAGGTACTTCAATTCAGCTCTTCCTTGCGAATCTTGACGATCGGCGCCAGCACCGTCGGCAGCGCCTGCATCTGCACCAGCGCGGCCGTCATGCGGCCTTCGACGGTGTCGTGCGTCAGGATGATGAGGTCGGTCTGCTTCTCACCTTCGGCACTTTCGCGCTGCAGCACGGCGTCGATCGAAATGTCGTTCTCGGCCAGGACGGCGGTGATGCGCGCCAGCACGCCCGCCTTGTCTGCCACCACCAGGCGCAGGTAGAAGGCGGTGACCACTTCGCTGATGGGCAGGATCGGCGTGTCCTGCAGGCTGCCCGGCTGGAAGGCCAGGTGCGGCACGCGGTGGTCGGGGTCTGCGGTGTGCAGCCGCGTGATGTCCACCAGGTCGGCGACCACCGCGCTGGCCGTGGGCTCGGCGCCCGCGCCCTTGCCGTAGTACAGCGTGGTGCCGACCGCGTCGCCCTGCACCACCACCGCGTTCATCGCACCTTCGACGTTGGCGATGAGGCGTGTGGACGGGATCAGCGTCGGGTGCACATGCAACTCGATGCCACCCGCAGGGAAGGCTGCGGACCTGAGGTCATCCCGCCGCTTGGTGATGCCCAGGAGCTTGATGCGGTAGCCGAGCTGCTCTGCATAACGGATGTCCACCGCCTGCAAGCCGTTGATGCCTTCGACATGCGCCTTGGCAAACTGCACCGGCACGCCAAAGGCTATTGCCGACATGATGGTGACCTTGTGCGCGGCATCGACACCTTCGATGTCGAAGGTGGGGTCAGCTTCGGCATACCCAAGCCGCTGCGCCTCTTTCAGCACGACGCCGAAGTCCAGGCCTTTGGACCGCATCTCGGACAGGATGAAATTGGTTGTGCCGTTGATGATGCCGGCGATCCATTCGATGCGGTTCGCCGTCAGGCCTTCGCGCAGCGCCTTGATGATCGGGATGCCGCCCGCCACCGCAGCCTCGAAGGCCACCATCACGCCACGCGCACGGGCCGCAGCGAAGATTTCGGTACCGTGCAATGCCAGCAGCGCCTTGTTGGCCGTGACCACATGCTTGCCGGCACTGATGGCCTCGAGCACCAGCTCACGCGCCAGCCCGCAGCCGCCGATCAGCTCGACCACGATGTCGATCGCCGGGTCCTGGATGATGCGGCGGGCGTCGGCCTCGACCACAGCCGCAGCGCCCACCACCTCGCGCGCGGCGGCCACGTTGCGGCGCGACACGCTCTTGATGACGATCTCGCGGCCTGCGCGGCGCTGGATCTCGGCGCGGTTGCGCTGCAGCACATGGAAGACGCCGCCGCCGACGGTGCCAAAGCCCAGCAGACCCACTTGAATCGGTTTCATGCGGAATGTCGTTTGCGGTAGTTGGAGAGGAAACGTTCGATGCGGCCGATGGCTTCTGCCAGGTCATCCACATTCGGCAGAAAGACGATGCGAAAGTGGTCGTGCGCGAC
The DNA here is from genome assembly GCA_031403895.1 of Rubrivivax sp. Taxonomy (GTDB): domain Bacteria; phylum Pseudomonadota; class Gammaproteobacteria; order Burkholderiales; family Burkholderiaceae_C; genus Rubrivivax. The sequence continues at coordinate 2,306 of JANNGN010000572.1, forward strand.
CCAGTTGAAACCCGTGCCTTGCACGATCAGCACCTTCTGTTCGGCCAGCAATTCGTAGGCCAACTGCTGGTCGTCGGTGACCGGATAAACCTTTGGGTCCAACCGCGGAAACATGTACAGCGCCGCCTTCGGCTTGACCACGCTGACACCCGGAATCTGCGACAGCAGCTCATACGCCACGTCGCGCTGGCGGCACAAGCGCCCCGTGGGTGCCACCAGGTCCTTGATGCTCTGGTAGCCACC
>JANNGN010000573.1:0-6560 GCA_031403895.1 Rubrivivax sp.
GGCCGAAATGAAGCCGTCCCTCCAGGTACGCCTCTCCCAGCACCTGGCGCTGACGCCGCAATTGCAGCAGTCGATCCGCCTGCTGCAACTGTCCACGTTGGAGCTGCACCAGGAAGTCGGGCAGATGCTCGACCAGAACCCTTTCCTGGAATTGGAAGAAGAGGCGGCCGCGACGCCTTTTGAAACCCCGCTTGACCGCCAGGCCGCCGACCGCGTGGCCGACCGCGCGGCCGACAACGAAGCCCCCGACGCACAGGCCGATGCCGGCGACGCCGCGACCGAACTGCGCGCCGAGGAATTCGGCACCACCGAACGCGAGGACTGGGAAAACGGCACCGAGTCCGACGACTTCGACGGCATCCGCGAAACGCCCTCGTTGGCCAGCGCCGGCAGCGGTGAAGGTGACGACACCGACGCGCACGACCGGCGCGCCACGGCAGGCTCGTTGCAGGACCATCTGCGTGCCCAGCTTGTCGGCATGCGGCTGACGGCTGACGACCACGCGGCCATCGAAGTGCTGATCGAGTCGCTGGACGGTGACGGCTACCTCGCCGACACGCTGCAGGACATTGCCGAGCGCCTGGCCGCCATGCTCGGCCTCGAAGGCGTGGAAGACCGCGAGACCCTGGACGAGCGCTTGCGCTGCGCCCTGCGCTGGCTGCAAAGCCTGGAACCACTGGGCGTGGGTGCCAGTTCGCTGGGTGAGTGCCTGGCACTGCAGCTCAAGGCCACGCCGCGCTGCCCGGCGCGCCAGGTGGCGCTGCGCATCTGCGACCAGTACCTGGAACTGCTGGCCAAGCGCGACATGAAGCGGCTCACCGCCCTCACCGGTGCCGATGAGGATCTGGTGCGCAGCGCGCAGGAACTGATCCGCAGTTGCGAGCCCAAACCCGGCCGGCCCTTCGCGGCGGCCGAAGCCAACATCGTGGTGCCCGATGTCATCGTGCGCAAGACCGGCCGCGGCCTGAGCGTCACACTCAACCCGGACGTTATGCCCAAGCTGCGCATCCACGACATCTATGCCCAGGCGGCACGCGGGCTGCGTGGGGCGTCGGCCAATCCGGGCATGTCGTCGCGCCTGCAGGAGGCGCGCTGGTTCGTGAAAAACATCCAGCAGCGCTTCGACACCATCCTGCGCGTCAGCAAGGCCATCGTCGAGCGTCAGAGAGGCTTCTTCACGCACGGCGCGATCGCCATGAAGCCGCTCGTGCTGCGCGAGATTGCCGATGAACTGGGGCTGCACGAAAGCACCATCTCGCGCGTCACCACGGCCAAGTACATGGCCACGCAGCAAGGCACCTTCGAGCTGAAGTATTTCTTCGGCTCGTCGCTCAACACCGACGCCGGCGGCAACGCGTCGAGCACCGCGGTGCGCGCGCTGATCCGGCAGTTCGTGAGCGCCGAAGACGTGAAGAAACCGCTGTCCGACAATCAGCTCAGTTCGATGCTGGAAGAGCAGGGCATCCAGGTCGCGCGGCGCACGGTGGCCAAGTACCGCGAGGCGCTGAAGATCGCGCCGGCGGGCTTTCGGAAGAACATATGACGGCGCTGTTCCTGCCCTGCCCCGGCGGCGTCGAAGCGCTGCTGGCTGAGGAAGTGCAGCGCATCACCGGTGTCGCCGCCGAGGCCTCGCGCGGCGGTGTGTGGGTCGAGGGCGACGAGCGCATGGCAATGCAGCTCAACCTTGAAAGCCGCCTCGCCACGCGCGTGCTGTGGCCGCTGATCGACGGCCCCTACGCCGACGAACACGAGCTCTACGCGCTGGCGCGCCAAGTGGACTGGGCACGCTGGATCACGCCAGAGCAAACGCTGCGGGTGGACGTCAGCGCCGGCCGCGGCCGCTTTGCATCGCCACTGCACAGCCTGAACTTCGCTGCGCTGCGCATCAAGGACGCGGTCTGCGACACCTTGCGCGAAAGCACCGGCGCGCGGCCGAGCGTGGACACGCACCGGCCCGATCTTCCGATCGCGCTCTTTGTGGGCCCCGACCAGGCCACGCTGTACGTCGATACCTCCGGCGAGCCACTCTTCAAACGCGGTTGGCGCGAAGACACCGGCGAAGCGCCGCTGAAAGAAACCCTGGCTGCCGCATTGCTGGCCGCCGCCGGCTGGCAGGGCCGCGTGGAAGACGGCCCGCTGATGGACCCCTGCTGCGGCGCCGGCACCATCGTCATCGAAGCCGCGCAGATCGCCTGCGGCATCGCCGCCGGTGGCCAGCGCCATTTCGCCTTCGAGCGTTTGCTGCCCTTCAAGCCCTTTGCTGGCGCCTGGCGCGAGCTGCAGCGCGCCGCCAAGGCGCGTGTGCATGCCAGCGCGGTGCCGTTGTTTGCAGGCGACGTGAGCTTTCGCATGACCGACTTTGCCACCCGCAATGCAGAACGCGCCGGCGTGCGCGAAGCGATTGACTTCAAGACCGTCGATGCGCTGCAGCGGCTGCCGCCTGCGGCCCAGGGCACGATCGTCATGAACCCGCCGTATGGCGAGCGCATCGACGCCAAAGGCCAGGGCTCGGGCGCTGAGGGCCGCGCCCCGCGCGAGCGCTTCGAAGGCGGCGGCACGCCGGCAGAATTTTTCAGCCAACTGGCCAGCCACTGGAAGCGCCAGTACAGCGGCTGGACGGCCTGGCTGCTGAGCCCCGAGATGAAGCTGCCCACGCTGATGCGGCTGAAGGAATCGCGCCGCGTGCCGCTGTTCAACGGCGCCATCGAATGCCGCCTGTTCCGTTTTGACATGACTGCCGGCGCAGGCCCGGGCGGCCGCGCCGCGCCGCAGGTCAGTGCCGCGAAGCAGCGCCAAAACAATGACTCAGCGCAGCAGCGCTAACCAGCTAATTCAGCGCAGCAGCGCTAACAAGCCGATGCGCCGGTCGATCTCGGCCAGCATGGCGTTGTAGGCTGGCGCGCCCACGCCGCCGTAGCGGCGCACAAATTCAGGCTCGGCCATGAACTCGGGCAGGTCGTCGGTGCGTGGCAGCAGCTCACTGTCGCTGACGCCGCGCGCGACCAGGTCTTGCAGGCGCTGCGGGTCTTGCACGGCCAGTGCTCCGAAGCGGGTGCCGGCCCGGTTGGCGGCCATGTCGTTGAAGCTGAAGCCGCTGCCGCCGCGCGCGTCGGCCACTTCCTTGTAAACGCCAATGGCCTTGGACAGCGGTGTCGTGCCTTCCGACGCCAGCGTGGCCGAGACCAGGAAGTGCAGCGGAAAGTCGGCCCGCCCGGCCAGCATCAGCCGCATCGGCCGCGCCTGCGGCCAGCTGCGCGCCACCGGCGCCACCGAAGCCACCGCGCGCCCGTTGGCATACAGCGTCAGCGCCACCAGCACGGCGCGGTTTTCAGCCGCCGCGTCGTTGCCGCCCGCACTGCGCTGGCGCGCCAGATCGAACATCGGGCCGAGCAGTTGCGCCATCGGCATCTCGATGTGGGGCGCGCGAAGCGCAGTCAGTTCGACCAGGCGGTCCGAATAGACGCGCAGGCGCTTCAGCTCGTCGGCCGTCAGCAGGCCGTCGAAGAGCCGGTTCATGCTGTCGCCCTGCCAGGCGTACGTCACCAGCACCTGCTGCGGGCTGAAGCGCACGCGGCGCACAACCTCGGCCGCGAGCTGCAATTCCTGGCGCAGCCCAAAGCGGTCAACGGCGTACAGGCCGATGCGCTCGGCCAGCCATGGCGGCAGCGGCAGCCGCCCGATGCGAAAGCTGTCGATGACCGGCAAACCACCGGTGTCTTCCAGCTGTAACTCCAGGTTCAGCCAGCGTCCGAAAGGGTTGCTCGGTGCGTGGGCGCTGAATTGCACAGTGGCGCGGCGGGGCTGCAGCCGCACGCGGCTGGCGGCGTCGAACCAGCGGCGCGCAGCGTGGTTGAGCAGCACCTCCACGTCGCGCTCGCGCACCAGCGCCGAACTCACCACACCGGCCCGGGCCTGGCGCGGATCGTGGGTGCGCAGCAGCGACAGCGCACGCGCCACGTCCTCGTGGTTGACATCTTGCGATAACGCCACGGCGGGCTCGGCCTGCAGCATGGCCAGCATGGCAGCCAACACGGCGGTCGCCGTCAACAGCAGGGCCAGCGCAGAGCCGCGCCACCAGGTTATCTTCATGGCCCCGAGTCTGCCAGTTGCCGCGTGCTGGCAGCCTGCGCCAAGGTCTTTGCCGGCCGCGACTGCAGTCCTTGCGAGGCATAATTTGCAGGCCTTAACGCTGAAAGACGACATGGACCCGAGCCCCACCCGGTGACCGTCCACTCCGGGCCGCATGGCTTCCATGCAGCGCCAGGGATGAGACAGCACCACGACTGACGCATCCCCGCAGCATCCCCGCCGCCCGCGCCGCACTGCCGCGCAGGCCAAACCCCCGGAGAGACCGCATGCTCAACGTCTTCACGCTGGCCAACGGCCGGCTGTTCCAGGAAGAGATCGACAGCCTCGAAGCGCTGGCTCATGTGCAGCCTGTGTGGGTGGATCTTGAAAACCCGAGTGACGACGAGACACGCTGGGTCGAGTCGCGCTTCGAGCTCAGCATCCCGAAGGACGCCGTCGATGACGACCTGGAAGAGTCCGCCCGCTTCTACGAAGAAGACAACGGCGAACTGCACATCCGCTCTGACTTCCTGATCGCCGCCGAGGAACCGAACAAGGGCCCCGAAGCCAAACCCGCGCGCAATGTGCGCGTGGCCTTCATCCTGCACCGCAAGGTGCTGTTTTCCATCCACGACGAAGACCTGCCGGTGTTTCGCCTGCTGCGGCTACGCGCGCGCCGCATCCCGGCGCTGATCGAAGACGCCAAGGACGTGCTGCTCAAGCTCTACGACGCCGACGCCGAATATTCGGCTGATGTTCTGGAGGGTATTTACGACGGCCTGGAAAAAGTCAGCGCGCGCGTGCTGACGCAGGACGTGAACGACCAGGCTGCGGGCGCCGCGCTGACGGCCATCGCGCGCGAAGAAGACCTGAACGGCCGCATCCGGCGCAACGTGATGGACACGCGCCGGGCGCTGAGTTTCATGATGCGCAGCCGCATGCTCAATGCCGAGCAGTTTGAAGAAGCGCGCCAGATCCTGCGCGACATCGATTCACTGGATTCGCACACCGCGTTCCTGTTCGACAAGATCAACTTCCTGATGGCCGCCACGGTGGGCTTCATCAACATCAACCAGAACAAGATCATCAAGATCTTCTCGGTCGCCAGCGTGGCGCTGTTGCCGCCCACGCTCATCGCCAGCATCTACGGCATGAATTTCAAGGCCATGCCCGAGCTTGACTGGGGTTGGGGTTACCCCTTTGCGCTGGCGCTGATGGCGGCGTCGGTGGCGGCGCCTTTCATCTACTTTCGACGCAAGGGGTGGCTCCGTTAGTTCTTGCCGTCTGTCACCACCTGAATGGATGGTTCGGGCGTCGCCATCGTGTAACCTGACCCGCCGTCGGTAGGGGGGGAACAGACCCGGGTCGGACGAAGAAGGATCAACACCGTGAAGACGCCGATCACCACCCGCCGCATCCTGCAAGGGCTGCTCCTCACCGCAGCAGGCCTGGCCGCCCAGGGCGCCAACGCCCAGTTCAGCATGGTGCCCTCACCCACCTGCAAGACGCCGACGCCTTCGGGTCAAGAGGTCGAGCAGGAGTTTCGCATCGACGCGGCGCGCCACCTTTATGCCTGTTTCCCGATGCGCGTCTATCGCGGCAAGCTGCCGCCGCTGCTGTACGGCGTGATGATGATCGAGACCGAACTCGACGCCACCGGCAACGTGATCAACATCCACGTCGTGCGCAAGCCGGCAGCCGATGAAGTGGCGCCCTGGATCATCGCCATGGTCAAGCGCGCCGCGCCCTTCCCGGCGCCAGCCAAGATGGCGGGCGGCACCGTCAAGTACACCGAAACCTACTTCGTTGACAAGTCGGGCCTGTTCCAGGCCTTCTCGCTCACCGAAGGGCAGCGTTAGAGCGCAGCCGTTTCAGCCGTGTCAGCGTCTGGCACGGCTCTTCAGCCAGCGCATCAGCGCGCCCAGCAGCGGCAGCTTTTCGTACAACTCCTCGGCCGCGTCCCAGTAGTCGCGGTGCGACAGGATGCGGCCATCCGCCCCGAGCTTGAGGTGCGACCCGCCCCGAATGAGTTGGGCGTCGCGGTTGAAGCGCTTCATGCGGAAGCTGAAGTCCCAGCTCAGGAAACACTGGTCGCCGTCAACGATGGCGTCGCGGATGACGAAGCGCGGGCTGTCCAGCGACGCGAACATGTGCTCGAAGATGCGCTGGATGGCGGCCACGCCCTGCACCTCGTTGAACGGGTCCTTGAAGCGCGCGTCGGCGCTGTAGATCTCGGCCAGCCTTGGCAAATCCTGCAGCGACAGCTGCTCGAACAGCGCCACGATGCGCTGCACGTCAGGATCGGTGATGCTGCGCTTCGTCGTGTGCATCAAAGGCCCGTGGAGCGCCGTACGGCAGCGAAGTACGCACCGTAGCCCAGGTGCCGCAATGCCTTCATCCACAGCGTGAAGCGCTTCGGAAAGTGGATCTCGAAGTCACCCGCCTCCCAGCCGCGCACGATGGCCAGGGCGGCCTCCTCGGGCGTGATCAGC
>JANNGN010000574.1:0-2029 GCA_031403895.1 Rubrivivax sp.
TCGAATTTGCTCAGCCTTCGCTGAGCGTCATCAGCATGTCGGCATACCAGGCGCAATTCAGCCCCAGCGTCTCGTCCTGCACGCGGTCGCGGTCCTTCATGTCCAGGCTGGCGGAGTGCACGCCCAGCAGCTTCCAAGGCAGCTCGTCTGTCTTGTCTTGCGCGCCAGTCGGGTTGCGCAGCACCACCGGTGAACCGCTGGTGCCGCGGTGTGTGCGCGCATCGGTGAGGAAGTAGCCCTGGCCCTGGAAGCGCATGCCGAAGGCCGACGCCACCACCGCCTGGCGCACCACCGGCAGGTGGTGCAGCGTGTCGTGAAAGCCGAGCGGAAAGCCGACGATCAGCACCGAGCTGCCGACCTCCACCGAGCCCGCCGCGGGCTGGATGTGGGCCGGCGTGAAGGCGCGGATTACGGCGTCCTTGGGCAGCGCGGCGCGGTCCAGTTGCAGCAGCGCGATGTCGATTTCGCCGGCCGTGTCCTTGCCCTGGTGCCACTGGCTCTTGCCGTCCTCAAACAGCAGCACCGAAAAGCCGACTGACTTCCCGAGGTCGTCTTCGCGCGTGTGCAGTTCGATTTCGATGCGGTTCGGGAAGTGCTTGCTCGGCTCGTCAACCAGCACATGGCGGCTCGTCACCAGGTACAGCCTTTCTTCGCGCTGGAAGAAAAAGCCACTGGCGTGCGTGAGGCCGCGCTCATGCTCGAAAGTGTTGATGCGCGCCGCGGTCAGCAGCAGGGAGTCGATCATCGGCAACCCTCTTTGGTGCAGCGGCAGACATGGCTACAACCCCGTGCGCCATGCCTTTCGGGGAAGACCCTGACCATAACATTCACGGGCCTGCGCAATTGACGGCTTGCGCTGTTGCATGGCGGTGGTAACGTGGACTTTCGGCCTCTTGATCCGTACCCGACAAGAGCATCCCCGAGTGCCACCCAGAGCCATCACCAAGAGCCATCACCCAGAGCCGCCACACCCGCCCATGACGCAACCCCTGCACCGCACACCCGCTATCCGGCTGGTGGCGCTGCGCAGCGCACTGCCGGCGACCGTGACCCTGCTGAAACAACAGCGCGCCAGCGACATTGCCGCCAGCGACATCGACGATTACGTCAGCATGAACTGGCTTGAGTGGAACGGTGGCAGCCTGCGCCTCACCGTCACTGGCGACAACGTCTGCAAGCAGTTGCGCGCGCGCTGAAGCGGCAGGCTTTCCGATCTGCAGTTTCCAGGCCGCTGTTTCTAAGCCGCTGCCACCGGCAGGCCGGCAGCGTCGTACAGACCTTCGAACAGGATCGAGCTCAAGTAGCGCTCGCCCGAATCAGGCAGCACGACAACGATCGTCTTGCCCGCGCTTTCGGGCTTGTGCGCCCAGCGCAAGGCGGCGGCGGTGGCGGCACCGCAAGAGATGCCGCACAGGATGCCTTCTTCGCGCGCCAGCCGGCGCGCCATGTCCACCGCTTCTTCGTTGCTGACCTGCTCGATCGCGTCCACCAGCGCCATGTCCAGCACACCCGGCACGAAGCCCGCGCCAATGCCCTGAATCTTGTGCGGTGAGGGTTTGATCTCCTGCCCATTGCGCTGCTGCGTCAGCACCGGGCTGGCCGTCGGCTCCACCGCCACGCTGATGAGTGGCAAACCGCGTGTGTGCTTCAAGTACCGCGTGACACCGGTGATGGTGCCGCCGGTGCCCACGCCAGCGACGAAGATATCGACCTTGCCGCCCGTGTCTTCATAGATTTCGGGCCCCGTGGTCGTCTCGTGGATCGCCGGATTGGCGGGGTTGTTGAACTGCTGCAGCAGCACCCATTTGGGGTCGCTGGCCGCGATCTCCTCGGCCTTGGCAATCGCTCCTTTCATGCCTTTTGCGCCTTCGGTCAGCACCAGGCGCGCGCCATAGGCCAGCAGCAGTTTGCGGCGTTCGACGCTCATCGTCTCGGGCATCGTCAGCGTGATGGGAATGCCGCGCGCCGCGGCCACGAAGGCCAGTGCGATGCCGGTGTTGCCGCTGGTGGGCTCGACGATCTCTTTGCC
>JANNGN010000575.1:0-1841 GCA_031403895.1 Rubrivivax sp.
GTGCATCGGCTGTCAACACTACGATCGTCAACTCGCCAAACCCGGCGACGCCAAGGGCATGCAGTGGGGTCAATGTCGGCGCTCGGCGCCGATGCTGCATCCGATCAACGCCAAGTCGTACATGATCGAGGGCGTGTGGCCACACGTTCGCGACGACGATTGGTGCGGGGAATGGAAGGCGATGGCGAGGCGTTTGGAACCCTGGCGCCCGGGCGCGGCGAGCACGGCGGCCAGGCGGTCGAGCACGACGCCGCTGAAGGCCACAAAGGGGTTGGCCACCAGCACCAGCGCCAGCACGCGCAGCTGGCGGCCGGCGAACATGCGCCGCAGGCCGTCGGCCTGGTCGAGCGGCATCGGTCTGGAGTGAGCGTAGAAGTCGTGCATGGGGATGCGGGCTGCGGTCATCAAGCGTGTATGCCGGCCTGAGCGCGCGCAGCCATGGATGAAGCGGGCAGCGCCGCGAATATGAGGTTCATGTCCTGCTCGTCCAGCCGCCAGGCCGCGCCGCTGCTGCTCTTCAGCGCACGCTGGATGAGCGCGTTGGCCGACAGGCGGTGCCAGTCCTCCGGCACCCGCTGGCCGTTGGCAACGGCCACCACCTTGAGCTTGTGGCGAATCATCGAATCCAGTGCCGGCCCGAGCTTGACCGCTTCGTCCAGCTTCGACAGCACGATGCCACGGCAGGCCGGCGCACCATAAGCCGCGAGCTGGTCTTCAATCGTCTCGCCCTGCGCCGACGCGTTGACGACAAGCAGGCGGTTGATCGAGCGGTGCGAGATCATCTCCAGCAGTTCGCGCGTGCGGCTGTCGCGCTGCGCCATGCCGGCGGTGTCGATCAGCACCATGCGCTTGCCCGACAGCAGGTCGAGCAGGTCTTCGAGCGAGGCGCGGTCATGCGCGGTGTGTACCGACACACCGAGGATGCGGCCGTAGGTGCGCAGCTGTTCATGCGCGGCCACGCGGTAAGCGTCGAGCGTGATGAGGCCGAGCTCAGCGGCACCGTGGCGCGCGGCAAAGGCGGCCGCGAGTTTGGCCGTGCTCGTCGTCTTGCCAACGCCGGTGGCGCCGATGAGTGCATAGACGCCACCGGCTTCTTCGAGCGCGGTTTCGCGTTCGCCGGTGGCCAGGTTGCGTTCCAGCACGCCAGCGGCCCAGTTGCTTTCGTCGCCGTCGGCGGGCAGGCTTTCGACCAGCTTGCGGATCAGCGCAGGCGAGAAGCCCGCGTCCAAGAGCTTCTGCGCCAGTTGCGCCTGGCGTGGGTGGCGTTGCAGCTTTTCCATGAAGGCCAGCGCGTTGAAGCGCTGCTCGATCAGGCCGCGCATGGAGCGCAGCTCGCCCATCATCTCGATCTGGTCGGCGCGGCCGCTGCCGGGGGGCATGACAGCAATCGCAGGCGTGGGTGTGGAGGTGAAATTGGGACTGGGAATCGGCTGCGCCGCGCCGAGCACGGGCTCGGTCGGGCGCAACTCTTCACGCAGCACCGGCACGTCGCGCGTGCTGCCAAGCCGGCTGCGCGCGGCGGAGATGGGCGCCACCACGGGGGGCGGTGCCGGGGGCGCAGGCGCGGCGCTGGCTTCGGCCGCCATCTGCGCGTCGCGGCGCTTGAGCATGCGGTCGCGCACGTAGTCCTGGAACGACAGCGTGCTCATCTGCAACTGCTGCAGGTCCTGCTCGACGCTGCTGTCGAAGCTGGGTTCCTGGCGCTCCAGCGCGCGGCTGGCCGGGCGGGCTTCACGGGCCTTGGGTGTCTCACGCGGCTGCACCACGTTGATCTGCGCCCGCACGGGTTCTGGCGCTGCGCTGTGCCGCGCAGGCTGCGGGTTCACGCCCACGCGTTCCAG
>JANNGN010000576.1:0-4437 GCA_031403895.1 Rubrivivax sp.
CGATGGGCTTGCCCATCACCATGGCTTCCAGCATCGCCACGCCGTAGGCTTCAGCGCGCAGGGTTGACGACATGCAGAAGATGTCGCAGGCCTCGAAGTGGCTGGCCAGGTCGTTGTCGTTGATGTGTCCGAGCAAATGCACTTTCCCGGCCAGGCCGCGCCTGACCACCATCGATTGGTAGTGTTGGAGCAGCTCACCTTCACCGCCGATGAGCACTGCGCAATCGTCCGGCAGCGCGGCAGCAGCATCGATGAGGATGTCAAACCCCTTGTAGTACGTCATGCGGCCGAGAGCAAAGACGATGCGCCGACCGCGAAAACGCTGGTGCAACGCGGCTGCTTTTTCGCTGCAGGCCGAGCCGCGATTGTCGCTGATCCCGATCGGGATCACGGCCACCTTGCCCCGCCACGGTTGCAGCGGGGCCGATGCCTCGGCATAGGGTGGGCTGGTGGCGATGATGGCGTCGGCGCGCTGCAGCACCCAGCGCTGCAGTGGCTCGTAGGCCTTCAGCGCACGGCGTTGGCGGATGACGTCGCTGTGCCAGTGCACGACCACCGGCACGCGCGGCCGCACCGCCCACAGCGCTGCGGCGGCCATCGGGTCGGGCATGTGCAGATGCACCAGGTCGGCCTGCGCGGCCATGCGCGACAGGTGCCTGAGCATGGCCGGCGCCATCGACGTTGACAGCCACTGGCCCCAGGAGCCGGCGCGCTGCACGGTGTAGCCGGTCGCCGCCTGTTCGCGGCTGCTGCGCCGAACCTGGCTGGCGCACAGCACGCTGGTGTACACACCGGCGCGGTTCAGGCCCTCCGTCAGTTCCCAGGCCACGGACTCGATGCCGCCCATCACCGGCGGGTAGAACTTGCTGATCTGCAGCACCTTCAAGGCAGGGCCCCCGGCGGCATGGCGGCGAGCAGACGGTCAGCCGATGTCGCCCAGGCATAACGGGCCGCATGCGCGGGCCCTTGCTGGCGCAGGCGCTGCAGCAGCGCGGGGTCGTCCAGCAAACGCTGCATGGCAGCGGTCAGCGCAGCCTGGTCGTGCGCATCGACGTAGAGCGCGGCGTTGCCGCAGACCTCTGGCATCGACGCTGCGTTAGAGGCAATGACGGCGCAGCCGCAGGCCATGGCTTCCAGCGGCGGCAGGCCGAAGCCTTCGTAGATCGACGGGAAGACGAGCGCCTGCGCGTGTTGGTACAAGGCCTTCAGCGGCGCGTCGCCCAGGGGCCCGGTGCGCAGCACACCCGGCGGGTCGGCAGGCGCCGTTGCGCCTGCGAAGACGCGCGCATTGGAGCCGCCCACGATCACGAGCCTTGCCGCAGGGCTTGACGCTGCGGCGGCCGTTGCAAGTGCCGATGCCGTTGCCGGCAGCGCCGCAAAAGCGGCCACCAGCAGCGCCAGGTTCTTCGTCGGGTTGGCGCTGGCCACGGCCAGAAAGTAGCGCTGCCCTTGCAACCCCAGGCGCTGCAGCACGGCGTCGTCGGGCGTCACGCCTTCCAGGTGATCGGCACCACTCAGCACCACCGCCAGACGGCCCGGCGCCACGCCTAAAGCTGCGGCCAGGCGCGCAGACGAGAACGCCGAGACGGTAAGCAAGGTGTCGCCGCGCCGCGCCAGATGCCTGAACAGCAGCCGGTACCAGCGCACGAAGGCAGGCGAATAGGCCCCGGGGTGATCGAACACCGCTGCGTCGTGGATCATGCAGACCTGCCGCCGCGCCGCGAAGGGCGCCGACCCCGCGAGGTTGAGCAGCCAGCCGTCACGCGCCGCCAGCGGCAACCGCAGCTGTTCCCACCAGTGCAAGGAGCCCTGGCGCCGGCCCAGCACCCGGCACTCGATGTGCTGCAGCTTTGGCGGCTGGCCCCCGGGCGGGCACAGCAGCACCCAGCGGCCGGGCAGGCCAGTGTGGCCAGTGCGACCAGCAGCGCGCGCATCCAGCGCCTGCACCAGCCGCGCCGCCACCCGCTGCACACCGGTGGTGGGCTGGGCCGTGAACTTGCCGTTGATGTAGCAGGTGGTGGTGGTCACAGCGAGGTCAGCAGCCAGTCCGGCGCGCTCATCGAACCGGCGCCACAGTGGCATCGGCACGCTCTGGCGGTGCGGCGTACTCCGCAACCGTCATGCGCAAGCGCTGGCGCACCAGGGCATCGTCGGGGGTTGGTGTACTGCCGGCCCAGATCAGCAGCTTGGCGAGCTGTGCGGCGACATGCCCTTCGGTGCTGGCCAGCCGCGCCACGCGCAGCTGCGGCACCACCGTCGGCAGCGTGTCGTCGGCATCGGCCAGCAGTTCTTCGTAGAGTTTTTCACCCGGCCGCAGACCGGTGAATTCGATCGTTATCTCTTGCGGCGTGTGCCCGGCCAGGCGGATCAGGTCGCGCGCCAGGTCAACGATCTTCACCGGCTCGCCCATGTCCAGCACCAGCACCTGGCCGCTTTCACCGATGGCTGCGGCCTGCAGCACCAGGCGCGCGGCTTCCGGGATGGTCATGAAGTAGCGAATGATGTCGGGGTGCGTCACGGTGACGGGGCCGCCGCGTTCGATCTGTTCCTTGAACTTCGGGATCACGCTGCCGCTGCTGCCCAGCACGTTGCCAAAGCGCACCGCCATGAAACGCGTGCCCGGGTGCTGGCCGGCGAGTGCAGAGATCACCATCTCGGCGGCACGCTTGGTGGCACCCATCACGTTGCTCGGGTTGACGGCCTTGTCGGTGCTGATGAGCACGAAGCGCTCGGCGCCTGTTTCGGCAGCGGCAAGCGCCGCATGGTGCGTGCCCAGCGTGTTGTTGCGCAGTGCGGCAGCCGCGTTGTGGTCTTCCATCAGCGGCACATGTTTGTACGCGGCGGCGTGGAAGACGACCTGCGGTCGCCAGGTGTTGAAGGTTTGGCGCAGGTGGGACAGGTCCTTCACATCGCCGATCAAGCGCACCAGTTCCAGGCCTAAGAAGCTGTCGCTCAACTCCTGCTCGATGCTGTAGAGGTTGAACTCACTCATCTCGTACAGCACCAGTCGCGCCGGTTTGAAGCGCGCCACCTGGCGGCACAGTTCGCTGCCGATGCTGCCGCCAGCGCCAGTGATGAGCACGGTCTTGCCGAGCAGCGTCTGCGCGATGCCAGCCTCGTCCAGCACCACGCTTTCGCGGCCGAGCAGGTCTTCGGGTTCGATGTCGCGCAGCCGCTCGACGCGCGTCTGGCCGGTGCGCAGCTCGTCGGCACTGGGCACTGTCAACACCGGCAGGCCAGTGCCCGCGGCCAGTTCCAGCGCGCGCCTTCGCTGTGCGCGCGTGGCCGCCGGCATGGCCACCACGACGTGCGTGGCGGTGCCCCAGGTGGGCTTGCCTTTCAACGCGTCCAGCGGCCCCAGCACCGGCACGCTGTTGATGCGCGCGCCGTGTTTGCTGCGGTCGTCGTCCAGCAGTCCCAGCACCACCCAGCCCTGCTGCTGCAAGCCGGCCAGCAACAGGCGCGCAGCCTCTCCGGCACCCAGCACGATGGCGCGCCGGATCTCGCCGTGCTGCCCGGCGATGCGCGAACGCACATGCTCGTAAGTCATTCTGTAGGCCATGCGCACCAGCGCCAGGCCCATGAAGCTGACCACCGGGTGCAACGCCAGCACCGCACGCGGCACCTTCACCAGGCCGAGCGCGATGACGACCGCCGCAGACAGCGCACCGGCGACAAGGCAGGTGTAGAGCAGCCGCTTGACCTCGCCAAAGCCCGAGAAACGCCACATGCTCTGCGGCACCTTGAAGACCACGCTGGCCAGCCCATAGACCAGCACCACACCGGCCAGCACCCAGCCGTCGTAGCTGGGGCGCGCACTCAGCCAGCGCTCGAAGCCCAGGCGAAACAGGTAAGTGGCATTCCAGCACGCGGCAACCACCGCAGCGTCCACCAGCAGCGACAGCGGTTCGCGGTGCGGGCGCAGGCGGGCCAGCAACAGGTCCAGCCGGTGCCAGGGGGTGAGCGCCGGCGTGCTCATTCGAGCGCGCTCCAGGAGCGCGGCTGCGCCAGGTCGCGCCAGCTCAGCACGCTGTGGTCGGCGCGCTGGTGGCTGTTGTCGCCGCCATAGATCAGCAAAGGATCGGCTGCCTCTGCGCCCACCGCCTGGCGCCAGCGGCGCACGGGCCCGAGCCAGTCACTGGCATAGGTGGTGCCGGACTTGCACTCCACACCGTGCAGGCGGCCTTGGTGTTCAAACACCAGGTCCACTTCCAGGCCGTGGTTGTCGCGCCAGAAGTGCAGGTCGGGCGCCAGGCCGTGGTTGTGACGGTGCTTGAGCGTCTCGGCCACGACCCAGGTCTCAAACACCGCACCGCGTGCCGCGTGTACCTGCAGGTCTTGCGGTGAGGCAATGCGCAGCAACTGGCACAGCACGCCCGTGTCCAGGAAGTACAGCTTGGGCGTCTTCACCAGGCGCTTGCCGAAGTTGCGGTGGTA
>JANNGN010000577.1:0-2671 GCA_031403895.1 Rubrivivax sp.
GAAGGCAGCCTGCGCGGCGAGATCACGCCGAAGAACATCCTGATGATCGGCCCCACTGGTGTCGGCAAGACCGAGATCGCACGCCGCTTGGCAAGGCTGGCCGACGCGCCTTTCATCAAGGTCGAAGCCACCAAGTTCACCGAAGTGGGCTATGTGGGCAAGGATGTGGACAGCATCGTGCGCGACCTGATGGACGTGGCCATCAAGCAGGAACGCGAACGCCAGATGCGCCACAAGCGCGCGGCTGCAGCCGACGCTGCCGAAGAGCGGGTGCTCGACGCGCTGGTGCCGCCCGCGCGCGGCAGCGTCGGCTTTGGCAGCGACACGGCAGCCCCCGCCGACAGCACCGCGCGCCCGGTGCTGCGCAAGCGCCTGCGCGCAGGCCTGCTGGACGACAAGGAAATCGAGATCGACGTGGCCGACAGCAAACCCACGCTCGAAATCCTGGGTCCGCAAGGCATGCCCGGCATGGAAGACATGGCCGAGCAGTTGAAGGGCTTGTTCTCGCAGATGGGCCAGGGCAAGCGCAAGACGATCAAGCTCAAGATCGGCGAAGCGTTGCCCAAACTGCAGGACGAAGAGGCCGGCCGCATGGTCAACGAAGACGAGATCCGCGCCGCCGCGCTGGCCAATGTGGAAGGCAACGGCATCGTCTTCATCGACGAGATCGACAAGGTGGCCTCGCGCGGTGAACACGGCGGCGCTGAAGTTTCGCGCGCTGGCGTGCAGCGCGACCTGCTGCCGCTGGTGGAAGGCACCACCGTCAACACCAAGTACGGCATGGTCAAGACCGACCACATGCTGTTCATCGCCAGCGGCGCCTTCCACCTTGCCAAGCCGAGCGACCTGATTCCCGAACTGCAGGGCCGCTTCCCGATCCGCGTCGAACTGGGTTCGCTCAGTGTCGAAGACTTCGAAGCCATTCTCACCAGCACGCAGGCGAGCCTGATCGCGCAGTACACCGCGCTCTTGGCCACCGAAGGCCTGGCGCTGCAGATCACACCCGAAGGCGTGCGGCGGTTGGCGGAGATCGCTTTCGAGGTCAACGAGCGCACCGAGAACATCGGCGCCCGCCGCCTGGCCACGGTGATGGAGCGGCTGCTGGACGAGGTCAGCTTCGACGCCCCCAACCGCAGCGGCCAGACAGTGGTGATGGACGCCGCCGCAGTCGATGCGCGGCTGGCCGAGCTGGCGCACAACGAAGACCTGTCGCGCTACATCCTGTAGTCGGCTGTCGGCCCGGCGCCGGCGCTGCGCCGGCCCTTGACATGACGGCGTTCGATAATGGTCCGGCCCATTCGAAAAACAAGAAAGGACCGCGCATGTCGTCATTGCCCCTCTTCATCGCCCCTTCCAGCCACGACAACGCCGAAGACGCGCTGGCCCAGGTGCAGGCCATCTACCGCAGCAGCATCGACCACCTGCGCGGCGCCCTGCAACGCTTCGTCGCCGGTGAAGACGAGCACCAGCATGTGCGTGCCTGCTACCCCTTCGTGCGTGTGCGCACCGACACCGTGGCGCGCGCCGATTCGCGTTTGAGCTACGGCTTCGTCGCCGGCCCGGGTGTCTTCGAGACCACCATCACGCGCCCCGACCTCTTTGCCGACTACCTGCTGGAGCAGTTCCGCCTGCTGCTGCAAAACCACGGTGTGCAGATCGAGGTGGGCACGAGCGCGGCGCCGATTCCGGTGCACTTTTCGCTGGCCGAACACGACCACCTCGAAGGCAGCATGCCGCCCGAACGACGCCTCTTGATGCGCGACCGCTTCGACCTGCCCGACCTCGCCGCGATGGACGACGGCATCGCCAACGGCACCTACGTGCGCGCGCCCGGCGCCCCGCAGCCGCTGTCGCTGTTCACCGCGCCGCGGGTGGACTATTCGCTGCACCGCCTGCGCCACTACACCGGCACCGGGCCCGAGCGCTTTCAGAACTTTGTGCTCTTCACGAACTACCAGTTCTACATCGACGAATTCATCAAGCTCGGCCATGCCTTGATGGCCGACACGGCCTGCGAATACGAAGCCTTTGTCGAGCCCGGCAACGTGATCACGCGCCGCGCCGGCAGCGCGCCGCAGCCGGGTGACGAATTCGGCACAGCGCCGCCGCGCCTGCCGCAGATGCCGGCCTACCACCTGATGATGCCGGGCAGCAGCGGCATCACGATGGTCAACATCGGCGTCGGCCCGGCGAACGCGAAGACGATCACCGACCACGTCGCCGTGCTGCGCCCGCACGCCTGGCTCATGCTCGGCCACTGCGCCGGCCTGCGCAACAGCCAGCAGCTGGGTGACTACGTGCTGGCCCACGCCTACATGCGCGAAGACCACGTGCTGGACGAAGACCTGCCGCTGTGGGTGCCGGTGCCGGCACTCGCCGAGGTGCAGCGGGCGCTGGAGCAGTCGGTGGCCGAAGTCACGCAACTCTCGGGTTATGAGCTCAAGCGCATCCTGCGCACCGGCACCGTCGTCAGCACCGACAACCGCAACTGGGAGCTGCTGCCCACCAACGGCCCCGAACGCCGCTTCAGCCAGAGTCGCGCGGTGGCGCTGGACATGGAAAGCGCCACCATCGCCGCCAACGGCTTCCGCTTCCGGGTGCCTTACGGCACGCTGCTGTGCGTCAGCGACAAGCCGCTGCACGGCGAGATCAAGCTGCCCGGCATGGCCAA
>JANNGN010000578.1:0-5033 GCA_031403895.1 Rubrivivax sp.
CCAGGTCTGGTTGCACCTGCAAGCCACCGCGCCAGTGGCGCTGCAGTGCCAGCGCTGCCTGCAGACGGTGGCGCAGACGCTGGTCGTGGACCGGCGCTTGCGCTTTGTGCGCAGCGAGGCCGAGGCAGAACGCCTGGACGAAACCTCCGAGGACGATGTCCTGGTGCTGTCACCCCGGCTTGATCTGCATGAACTGGTCGAGGACGAACTGATCCTCGCCCTGCCGCTGGTGCCGCGCCACGACGGTCCGTGCCCGCTGCCCCTGCCGCTGCCGGCCGACGATCTGCAGGACGAAGAGCCGGCGCCCAACCCCTTCGCCGCGCTGGCGGCGCTGCGCAGTAGCGACAAGGGCGGCAAGGGCGGCCCGCACTAAGGGCGCTGCTGCGCCAGTCAGTCAGCGGCGTGCCGGTGTTACACTGCTGGGCTTTGCGAAGGACGCGTCCTTCGTGTTGAGTGCTCTCAGCGTGGCCTGCAAAGGCCTGCTGCAGGAGCGCAATCCAGACCGCACTTTGGCCCCGGGGGCGCGACCCCCAAGGCTGCACCAGGGCTCATCGCCAATTGCCCGCCGCAGCCAGCGCCGACTCCAGGAGATTCCATGGCCGTCCAGCAAAACAAGAAGTCGCCTTCCAAGCGCGGCATGCACCGCTCGCACAATGCCGTGGCTGCGCCGGGCACAGGCGTGGAGCCGACCACGGGTGAAGTGCATTTGCGCCACCACATCAGCCCGACCGGCTTCTACCGCGGCCGCAAGGTCCTGAAGACCAAGGCCGACGCCTGAAGCAGGCCCCGTCGCTGCGGCCGCCCGAACGGGCACCTGGCCTGGCGACAGTGATGACCTTTGCCTCGCCCCGGCTCTGCGCTGAACGCTCCGCCCACTGCCGTGCCAGCTGAGGCTCCCGCTGTGGCCCCCGCTGTGGCTCCGTCACCCGCGCCTTTGCAAACGGTGCGGATTGCTGTGGATTGCATGGGCGGCGACTTCGGTCCCGAGATCACTTTGCCCGCCTGCCGGGCCTTCCTTGACAAACACCCCCACGCCGAACTTGTTCTCGTCGGTGCGGAGGCCGCACTGCGCCCCGCTGCCAGCTGGCAGCGCTGCACTGCGGTGGTTGCCACCGAGGTGATCACCATGGACGACGCCATCGAGGTGGCGCTGCGCAAGAAACGCGATTCGTCGATGCGCGTCGCCATCCAGCAGGTCAAGGACGGCGCGCATGCCTGCGTCTCGGCCGGCAACACCGGTGCGCTGATGGCGGTGGCGCGCTACCTTCTGAAGACGCTTGAAGGCATCGACCGCCCGGCAATTGCCACCGTCATGCCCAACCGCCACGACGGCTACACCACCGTGCTGGACCTGGGCGCCAACGTTGACTGCACGCCCGAACACCTGCTGCAGTTTGCGGTGCTGGGCAGCGCGCTGGTGTCCGCCGTGGATGGCAAGGCCGACCCGCTGGTGGGCCTGCTCAACATCGGCGAAGAGGCCATCAAGGGCAGCGAGACCATCAAGCGTGCTGGCGAGTTGCTGCGCGCAGCGGGGGATGCCGGGCAGATCAACTTCTACGGCAACGTCGAAGGCAACGACATCTTCAAGGGCACGGTGGACGTGGTGGTGTGCGACGGCTTCGTCGGCAACGTGCTGCTCAAGACATCCGAAGGCCTGGCGTCGATGATGTCGGACTTCATCAAGCAGGAATTCGCGCGCGGGCCGTTCAGCAAGCTGGCGGCGCTGGTGGCGCTGCCGGTGCTGCAGCGCTTCAAGCACCGCGTGGACCCGCGGCGCTACAACGGGGCGGCGCTGCTGGGCCTGCGCGGCCTGGTCTTCAAAAGCCACGGCTCGGCCGACGCGTATGCCTTCGAGCAAGCGCTGGCGCGGGCTTATGATGCCGCCCGCAACCGGCTCCTCGACCGCGTGCATGACCGTCTCGGCCCCACGCTCCAGGCGCTGCCGGCGGACGATGCCGCGTCTGCACAAGCGGCATGAATCCATCGCCTTCCACCCCGTCTTCACCGTCTCGGCATACGTCCACGCAGACGCCGCGCTTTGCCCGCATCACCGGCACCGGCAGCCACCTGCCGCCGCGCCGCCTGAGCAACGCGGACATGACGGCCTTGCTGGCTGAACGTGGGCTGGAGACCAGCGACGAGTGGATCGTCGAACGCACCGGCATCCGCGCGCGCCACTTCGCCGACGACGGTGTCAACAGCAGCGACCTCGCGCTGCACGCCTGCCGCGCTGCATTGCAGTCGGCCGGCCGCCGCGCCGAGGACGTGGACCTGATCATCGTTGCCACGTCAACGCCGGACATGGTGTTCCCGTCCACCGCCTGCATCCTGCAGCACAAGCTCGGCGTCTTTGGCTGCCCGGCCTTCGATGTGCAGGCCGTGTGCTCGGGCTTCGTCTATGCGCTGACGGTGGCCGACGCCATGATCAAGTGCGGCAGCGCAAGCTGCGCGCTGGTGGTCGGCGCCGAGGTCTTCTCGCGCATCCTCGACTTCAACGACCGCACGACCTGCGTGCTCTTCGGCGACGGTGCCGGTGCGGTGGTGCTGGAAGCCAGCGCCGAGCCCGGCATCCTGGCTGCCGAACTGCACGCCGACGGCCGCCATGTCGGCATCCTGTGCGTGCCGGGCACGGTGGCCGGCGGCCAGGTGCTGGGCAACCCGCTGCTGAAGATGGACGGCCCGGCGGTGTTCAAGCTGGCGGTGGGTGTGCTCGACAGCGCCGCCCGCGCGGTGCTGGAAAAGGCTGGCCGCAGCGCCGAAGACCTGGACTGGCTGATCCCGCACCAAGCCAACATCCGCATCATGCAAGGCACGGCCAAGAAGTTGAAGCTGCCGCTGGACAAGCTGATCGCCACGGTGGATGAACACGGCAACACCTCGGCTGCGTCGGTGCCGCTGGCGCTGGACGTGGCGGTGCGCAGTGGCCGCGTCAAGCGTGGTGACACCGTGATGCTTGAAGGGGTGGGCGGCGGCTTCACCTGGGGCGCCGTGCTGCTGGATTTCTGAGCTTTCACAACATCCCCTTCATGCCTGCATTTGCATTCGTCTTCCCCGGCCAGGGCTCGCAATCCGTCGGCATGCTCGACGCGTGGGGCGACAACCCCGCCGTGCGCCAGACGCTGGATGAAGCCTCGGCGGCGCTCGGTGAAGACGTGACGAAACTGATCCATGCCGGCCCCAAGGAAGCGCTGGACCTCACCACCAACACGCAACCGGTGATGCTGACGGCGGCAATAGCCTGCTACCGCGCCTGGCGCGCTGAAGGCGGTGCCGAGCCGGCTGCGGTGGCCGGCCATTCGCTGGGTGAATACAGCGCACTGGTCGCAGCCGGTGCGCTGACGCTCGCTGACGCACTGCCACTGGTGCGCTTCCGTGCGCAAGCCATGCAGCAGGCGGTGCCGGTGGGTGCTGGCGCCATGGCAGCCATCCTGGGCCTGGATGCGGCGCTCGTTCGCGACGGCTGCGCAGCGGTGGCGGCCGAGTCGGGCGAAGTGGTGGCGCCGGCCAACTTCAACGACCCCAAACAAACCGTCATCGCCGGCAGCAAGGCCGGTGTGGACCTGGCCTGTGAGAAATTGAAGGCGATGGGTGCGAAGCGCGCGCTGCTGTTGGCGGTGTCGGCGCCGTTCCATTCGTCGCTGATGAAGCCGGCTGCCGAGGCGCTGCGCGAGCGCTTGGCCAGCGTGGCGATCGTTGCGCCGCGAATCCCGGTCGTCAACAACATCGACGTGGCAGTGCAGACCGAACCCGACGCCATCCGCGACGCTCTCTACCGCCAGGCCTTCGGCCCCGTGCGCTGGGTCGAGGTGACGCAGGCGCTGCGTGTACGCGGCCTGCTGCACATCCTGGAATGTGGCCCGGGCAAGGTGCTCTCCGGCCTGGTCAAGCGCGTCGATGCGGATATCCAGTCGCTGACCGTGCTGGACCCGGCGAGCCTGCAACAGGCGAAGGAATTGCTGCAATGAGCGAGCAGCAAACGGTGGTGCAGACCGCATTCGTCACTGGCGCGTCGCGTGGCATCGGCCGTGCCATCGCGCAGGCGCTGGCAGTGGCTGGCTTCCGCGTCATTGGCACCGCCACCACCGACAGCGGCGCCGCCGCCATCACCGAGGCGCTGGCCGCACACGGCGGCAAAGGCATCGTGCTCAACGTCACCGACGGCCCGGCGCTGGACAAGGCCATCGACAGCCTCGTGAAGGAATTCGGTGGCCTGCACGTGCTCGTCAACAACGCCGGCATCACGCGCGACACGCTGTCGATGCGCATGAAAGATGAAGACTGGGATGCCGTCATCGACACCAACCTGAAGGCCGTCTTCCGCGCCTGCCGCGCCGCCACCCGGCCCATGATGCGTCAGCGCTATGGCCGCATCATCAACATCACGTCCGTCGTCGGTGCCAGCGGCAACGCGGGCCAGGCCAACTACGCGGCGGCGAAGGCCGGCGTGGCGGGCCTGACGCGCTCATTGGCGCGTGAACTGGGCGCCCGCAACATCACCGTCAACTGCGTCGCGCCAGGCTTCATTGCCACCGACATGACCGAAGGCCTGCCCGCAGCCGCCAAAGCCGCGCTGCTGGCCAGCATCCCGCTCGGGCGGCTGGGCAGCGCCGACGAGGTGGCGCATGCGGTAGCCTTCCTGGCATCGGCGCAGGCCGGCTACATCACCGGCACCGAACTGCATGTCAATGGCGGCATGGTCATGAATTGAGTCCCAGCGTGGACCCACAAACCCGGTGCTTGCCCGGCCGGTATCATCCCGGGCTGTTTTTCCGATCCCACTCCAGGAGGAGTCATGAGCGATATTGAAGCGCGAGTCAAGAAGATCATTGCAGAGCAACTCGGCGTGCCCGAGTCCGACGTCACCAACGAAAAAGCCTTCGTGGCCGACCTCGGTGCAGACTCGCTGGACACGGTGGAACTGGTGATGGCACTCGAAGACGAGTTCAGCATCGAAATCCCCGACGAAGAGGCCGAGAAGATCACCACCGTGCAGTTGGCGATCGACTACGCCGTCAAGCACCAGAAGGGCTAGT
>JANNGN010000579.1:0-3303 GCA_031403895.1 Rubrivivax sp.
TGCAAACACGCGCGCCCTGGCGGACGCGAGGGCTCAGAACGGGTTGCGCTGGGCGCGCTCCAGCGCCAGCGTGGCCAGCGAGCCCTGGCCGCCGGAGCTGAGCCTTGTGCCGTCCGCCCACAGATAGGCGCCCGCCGTGGCACCGGTGATCAACGTGGCCGTGGTGCAGTCGGGCGGCGCCACGGTGCATGCTGCCGTGCTGACGCTGCTGAAACCAAAGCTGGCCGGCGAGCGTGCCGCCGACTGCGTGCGCAGGTCCATCTGCACCAGCCCCACGAAACGGCCGTCGAGCAGCACCTTGACGCCCAGGCGCTCATTGAAGGCTGTCGTCAGCCGCGAGATGAGCGCGGCGCGGTCGAAGCCACCGCTGGCATTGGCCAGCGCCTCGGCGCGTGCAAAGGGCGACATGCCCATGTCGGGCAGGTTGGACACGATCACCTTGGCGCCCAGGGCCACGAGCCGGTTGACGACCGCCGCCATGCGTTCACCGCGGGCGCGCGCTTCGTTGATCAGCGCGGCCTCGGGCACGGCCGGGTATTGCGCATACAACTCCAGCACGTCGTTGGCACCGGCGAGCACCAGCGCCAGGTCCTTGTCGCGCAGCCCGCCGGCAGCCGCCTGGGCTTCGACCTGCGCCGCCACGTCGGCCACCTTGGCGCCGGCAACGGCGCGCATGAAGGCCTTCGGCACGGCCACTGGCGTGGCGACATTGCATTCGGCAAAGACGAAGCCGTAGTAGCTGGCGACGATCTGCACCCACAACGGCTCCAGGCGGCAGTCGAACACGCCAGTCGTGGCGTCCAGGCCGTTCACGCTGTAGCGCGTGCCGTCAGCGCGCAAGGTGCTGGCGTCGTCGCCGAAGGCAAACACGCGCTCGGCGATGAAGGGTTCGAATTGCGAAGTGCCACCGCCACAAGCGGCCACCATCGCCGCAGCGGCACAGGCTGCAATTGCGGCCACGGACAGGCGCGCGCGTCGGGCGGCTTTGCTGCTGAGAATCATCTGAACTCCGGAAAAACGCGGTGGGAACGGTGTGGCGGATGCGGCGGCTGGTTTGGCGGGTTCCGGAAGCGTCAAATCAGCGCGAGGCAGCTGCACGCTGCAGGCGATCGCGCACGCCGTCCCATTCGGCGCCGGGTGGCGGGCTTTCGACCCAGATGGCAGCCACACCGGGCCGGTCCAGATCGCGCAGCACTGAGAAAAGTTCTTGCGCTGCGGCCGTAGCGCTGTCGGGCATCACCCGGTGGACCCACCCTGGCGAGCCCGCCAGAATGAGGCGCGAATATACCGCGACCACCCCGCCCGCCGGCACCGGGGCGAGCAGACGGCTGTGCAGCGCGGCCCGCTCCCACAGCCGCACCGCAGCCGTGGGTGCGTAGTGCGAAGCCAGCGTGCCCGACGCGCGCGGGGACGCGGCGTCGGGCGCGGCCAGCGGCTGGCCCAGCGCCGCTTCGATCTGCAGCCGCGACAGCTGACCCGGCCGCAACAGCGCGGGCTGCTCGCGTGTGCAGTCAACGATGGCCGATTCGATGCCGACCAGGCAGCTGCCGCCGTCGAGCACGAGCAACTCAGGGCCGAACTCATCCACCACATGGGCAGCGGTGGTGGGGCTGACGCGCCCGAAACGGTTGGCGCTGGGCGCGGCCACGCCGGGCACGCCACGGCGTGCGGCTTCGGCCAGCAAAGCCTGCGCCAGCGGGTGCGCCGGCAGCCGCAGGCCAATGCTGCCCTGCCCGCCCGCTGCGGCCGCCGCCACACCGGACCGGCGCGGCACGATCAGGGTCAGCGGGCCCGGCCAGAAGGCCGCCATCAGGCGCTGGGCGTCGCGGCTCAGGTGGTCGGCAAAGTAAGCCGCCGCCTCTGCATTGGCCACATGCACGATGAGCGGGTGGTCGGCCGGCCGCCCCTTGGCCGCAAAGATGCGGGCCACTGCGGCGTCTTCATCGGCACGGGCGCCCAGGCCGTAAACCGTCTCGGTCGGGAAAGCCACCAGGCCGCCCTCGGCCAGACGCTGTGCTGCGGCCGTCAGCGCATCTTCGCCATGGATCACCGGCATGGGATGCGCGCCGGTGTCAGAACGGCGCCAGGCCAAGCAGCACGGCGGCCTGGCGCGCTGTGGCCTTCGCCAAGGCCGCGTCAGCAGCCGTGACAGTGAGGTGGCCCATCTTGCGGCCGCGCCGCGGCTCGGCCTTGCCATAGAGGTGCAGCCGCGCCCCGGGCAGCGCCAGCACCGCAGCCCAGTTGGGCGTGCGCGCGGCTTCATCGGCAACGTCATCAGGCGTTGGCCACCACAAGTCGCCCAGCAGGTTGAGCATGACGGCTGGTGAATGCTGGCGTGGCGCCACGAGCGGCAGGCCGGCGAGCGTGCGCACCTGCAAGTCGAACTGCGACACGTCACAAGCGTCGATGCTGTAGTGGCCCGAGTTGTGCGGACGTGGCGCCATCTCGTTGGCCACCAGCGAGCCGTCGGCCAGCACGAAGAATTCCACGCACAGCACGCCCACGTACAGCAGCGATTCCGCCAGCCGCTGTGCGAGCTGCACCGCATGCTCGGCAGTGGCAGCGTCAACATCCGGCGCGGGCACTTGCGTGACTGCCAGCACACCGTCGCGATGCAGGTTTTGCTGCACCGGCAGGTTCACGGTCTGGCCCGCGCGGCTGCGCGCCACGATGACGCTGAGCTCGCAGTGCAGCGGCAGGCGCTGTTCGAGCACACAAGGCACACCGCCCATCGCGGACCAGGCGCCAGCCAGGTCGGCGAGCCGCGCCACCGAAACCTGGCCCTTGCCGTCGTAGCCCAGGCTGGCGGTCTTCAGGATGCCGGGCAGCAGGTCTTCGCTCACGGCAGACAAGTCCGCCGCAGTGGAAAGCAGCGCATAGGGCGCGCAGGCCACACCGGCGGCCACAAAACAGGCTTTCTCACGGGCACGGTGCTGGCAAACTTCCACTGCATCAGCCGGCGGCGCGACGGTGCATGACTTGGCGATGCGGCGCAGTGCAGCAGCAGGCACGTTCTCGAATTCGGTGGTCACGGCCTGACAGCGGCGCGCCAGGTCGTCCAACGCTGCCGCGTCCAGATAGGCCGCCTGGAGATGGCCGTCTGCTGCAGCGCCGGCGGGACTTGCGGCGTCGGGTTCCAGCACCTGCACCCGAAAGCCATGTACCTGCGCCGCATGCACGAACATGCGGCCAAGCTGGCCCCCGCCCAGGACACCCAGTGTCGAGACGCCGGGCGTCAGTGGCCGGGCGGGCTGCGTCGGCTGGGTGGGCTGCACCACGCGACTTGGCAGCGTCACGCTCACC
>JANNGN010000580.1:0-2787 GCA_031403895.1 Rubrivivax sp.
TCGTGCAGGCGCAGCAGCGTCAGGCCCATCGTCGTCTTGCCCGATCCCGACTCGCCCACCACGCCGAGCGTGTGGCCCTTCTTCAGCTTGAAGTTGACGTTCTGCACGGCCTTGAATTCGCGCTTGCCGAAGAGGCCCTGCCGGAGCCAGAAGCTCTTGGCGAGTGCGCGCACTTCCAGCACCACCGGCGCGCTGTCGTCCTTGACCTTGGTCTGCGCCTGAAGGGACCGCCCCGCGATGTGATCGTCGATCACCATCAGCCGCGCCGGGTTGCCTTCCAGGCTGGGGCGGCAGGCCAGCAGCGCCTTGGTGTAGTCGTCTTGCGGGTTCTCGAAGATGCCCGCCACAGCGCCCTGTTCGCGGACGATGCCGTGGCGCATGACGACCACGCGGTCGGCAATCTCGCCCACCAGGCCGAGGTCGTGGCTGATGAAAAGCACGCTCATGCGGTGGCTGGTCTTGAGCTTCCCGAGCAGTTCGAGGATCTGGCGCTGGATGGTGACGTCCAGCGCCGTCGTCGGCTCGTCGGCGATCAGCAGCTTGGGCTCACACGACAGCGCCATCGCGATCATCACGCGCTGCTGCTGGCCGCCGCTCATCTCATGCGGATAGCCGCTGAGCCGGCGCTTGGGTTCGGGGATGCCCACTTCAGCCAGCAGCTCCTCGGCGCGCTGGATGGCGGCCCTGGCGCCGAGGCCCAGGTGCTTCATCAGCGGTTCGCACAACTGCTGGCCGATGTTGAAGACCGGGTTGAGCGAACTCATCGGGTCCTGGAACACACACGCAATCTCGCGCCCGCGCAGGGCCTGCAGTTCGGGCAGCGCGCAGTGCAGCAGGTCTTTGCCTTGCCACAGCACTTTGCCTGTTCTTTCGGCGTTGTCCGGCAGCAGGTTCAGCACCGACATCGCGGTCACGCTCTTGCCCGAGCCCGATTCGCCGACGAGCGCGACGGTGGTGTTTTCGGGGATGTCAAAGCTGACGCCCTTGACCGCTTCGGCGCGCACGGTTTCGCCATTCACCCGGCCCATGCGAAAGGCGACTTTCAAATCCTGGATCGACAGCAGCATGCTCATTCCAGCCCACGCAGTTTCGGGTCGAGCGCATCGCGCAGCGCATCGGCCATCAGCGAAAACGCGGTCACGAATACAGCCATGAACAGTGTGGCCGCCGCCAGTTGCCACCAGTGGCCCAGGATCAGTTCACTCTGCGCTTCGGCCAGCATCGTGCCCCACGACACCTGGTCCACCCGCACGCCAAGGCCCAGGTACGACAAGATCACTTCGGCCTTGATGAAGCCCACCGTCAACAGGCTCATGCGCACCAGCACGACGTGGCTGACGTTGGGCAGGATGTGCCTGAACATGCGGCTCATGGTGCTGGCGCCGATGGCCTCTGCACTGCGCACGTATTCGCGGCTGGCGTGCTTGATGAATTCAGCGCGCACCTGGCGATACATGCCGGTCCAACCCGTAAGTGCCAGGATGATGACGACACTCTCCACGCCGCGCCCCACCACGGCCGCAAAGGCGAAGATGAGCAGGATGTTCGGGATGCTCTCGAACACGTTGTAAACCCATTCCAGCAAGTCGCCGACACGGCCGCCAAAGAAGCCGCCGAAGGCGCCCAGCAGCACGCCGATGAGGGTGGCGACGGTGGCTGCGGCGACGCCGACGAAGACGCTGATCTCGGTGCCCTTGACGGCCTTTTGCAGCACGTCGCGGCCCAGTCGGTCGGCGCCGAAAGGCAGCGTCTGCGCTTTCACCGTCTCGGTGGTCTGGAACTGCTTGGCGCGCTCCTCCCATTCCTTGTAGCGCGGCGCCAGCGGGTCCACTGCCGACAGATCGACGTTGGGGCCGCTGGGTGTTTCGATGACGCCGCTGGCCTGCGGCGGGGCCGGGCCCACGAGCGTGGGCGGCGCATTCGGCACGCCGACTTCGGCCTGCCAGTTCTTGGCCACCAGGCCGATGCCCGCCAGCATGATGAGCGCGATGAACAGGGCCACGATCACCAGCGACACCAGGCCCACACGGTCGGCCCTGAAGCGGCGCCAGGCGGCGTGCCAGACGCCTTCGCTGTGTTGCTGCGCGCTGCCCGGTGCGCCGTCGGCCGAGAGCAGCACAGTGTTCATTTCAGCACCACGCGCGGGTCGGCAATCTTGTAGGCCACGTCGGTGGCCAGGTTGATCACCATCGTCAGCACCGCCAGGTAAATCGTCACCGCCTGGATGACCGGGAAGTCGCTGCGGTTCACCGCCAGCAGCACCTCGCGGCCAATGCCGGGGATGCTGAAGAAGACCTCGATCAGGAAGCTGCCGACAAAGATGCCGGGTAGCTGCAGGCCGATGTTGGTCAGGATCGGGATCATCGCGTTGCGCAGCACATGCCTGAACAGCACCACGCCTTCGGTCATGCCCTTGGCGCGTGCCGTGCGCACGTAGTCCTGGTTCAACTCGTCGAGCAGGAAACTGCGGTAAAGGCGTGTCTGCGGCGCCAGGCCCACGGCCACCGCCAGCATCACCGGCAGCGGCGCATAGACGAACAGATTCGTCAGCACGCTGTCGCTCCAGCCCTGCACCGGAAACCAGCCAAGCTGAAAGCCGAACACGTACTGGCCGATGATGACGTAGACCAGGAAGCTGATCGACAGCGCCACCGTCGTCGCCACCATGATGCTGCGGTCGGTCAGGCTGCCGCGTTTGTAGGCCACCCACATGGCGATGGGCAGCGCCAGCACCACGTCAAGAATCAGGATCGGGATCATCACCGTCAGCGTCGCCGGCAGCCTTGT
>JANNGN010000581.1:0-3352 GCA_031403895.1 Rubrivivax sp.
CTGCTGTGGGTGCTGCGCGGTGAGCTGCAGCTGACCGGCACCAAATTCGGCTGCGGCATGGCGCTGTGCGGCGCCTGCACCGTACACATCGACGGTGAGGCCGTGCGCGCCTGCGTCACGCCCATCGCGGCGGTCGGCGCGAGGACCGTCACCACCATCGAAGGATTGCAAGGCAAGGCCGCCGACGCGGTGCGCGCGGCCTGGCTGCAACTGGATGTCGTGCAGTGCGGCTACTGCCAGAGCGGCCAGGTGATGGCGGCGGCCTCGTTGCTGGCGCAGAACCCGGCACCCAGCGACGCCGACATCGACACCGCGATGGCCGGCAACCTCTGCCGCTGCGGCACCTATCCGCGCATCCGCGCGGCCATCCACGCCGCCGCCAAGGCGCTGCCCTCAACCGGGCTTCATGGCGCGGCGGCGCAGATCACAAAGTGATCGTTCTGGTACACGACCTTGAGCGCTGTCGGTGTGCGCATGCGTGAGCGCTCGAAGATGAAGTAGTCGATGCCGTAACGCCTGGAGAGATCGATTCGCCATTCATCCGAAGCCGCGTAATAGCGACGCCGCACCTCATCGGTCAACTGATTCATTCCCTTCACGGGCGGTTGATTGCGCAGATAGGGTCCGAGGTCGATCTTGAATTCGCCGAAGCGGCGCATGCCTTCCTGATAGCGTTCGACCCTGGAGTCATAGAGCCAGCTCGTGTGCAGCCATTCGCGCACGTTGCCGAAAGAGCTTCGCTGCGAAAAGTCGCGCCAGCCGTAGTACTGGGTCGGGTCCGGCATGAAGAGCGCGCTGGGGGGTGTTTGTTCGCGCGCCCACAGTTGAGCCTGCAAATAAGAGCGCCCGCGCGTTATGCCTTTGTTCTCGGCTCTGAACTTCAACCAGTCCAGCGAATACGCCAGTGCGACGACAAGGACGAGAGCCTGCACCGCTGGGCGCCCAAGCCATCGCGAAAAGGCTGCGGTCAGCACCAGCACCAACATCAGCAGCGCAAATTTCCGGTCGTCAGCGTAGAAGGAGAGTGGGCTTTGGGCTGTCCACACGCCGGCCGCGAGGTAAAGGCCGACGAGTACCGCAGCCGCCAACGCCAGGGCCGCGACGATGAAATCCGCGCTGGAGGCCGCTTGCCGTCTGAGCACCCGCCACCAGCTCGGCGCCACCTGCAGCACAGAAACCACGATCGGAAACGGCCGCACGAACCAGGGTGAAAGAACGACGGTGGCTGCCCCCATGCGCTGCCACCAGCTGCCGGTGCTCAGGTCGCGCCAGAGACCGGCAGCGACAAATGGCAGCCCGATGAAAATCACCAGCTCGCTGGCCCGGTGCAATGCGAGCTTGATCAGGAAAGGGACCGGAACCCAGACCGAGATCGCGATCCCGATCAACGACAAGCCGAGCAGGGCCAACACGCCGGCCAGCGCTTTGCTCGACACGTCGTTTCGCACGGCCGGCCAGTAGTAGGCCAGCAGCAGCAGGAACGACAGGAAAGGCAGGAAGAACTGCCGCGGGTTGAGCGTGAAGAAGCCGTTGTCGAAGGTGTACCAGTGGTAGTTGAAGACCCGCGTCATCTCCATCCAGATCTGGACCGGAATCTGGCCGCCCGACACCGCCACGTCTTCAAGCTGGACGAACAGCCAGCCACCCGTCAGCAAGACAAACACAAGCGCTGCAAGCGCGAATTGCCGCGTCAGGATTTCGCGCGGCCGCATCGACTGCATGGCAGCCGCGCAGGCCAGGCCCATCAGCCCCATGGTCGGGTGCGTGATGAACGAGCCGGCCAGCAAGACGGCGGCCCACACCGGCCGGCTCTTGAGGACCATCGCGATGCCCAGCAGCCGCAACGCATCGGCGACGTTGTAGTACTGCCCAAGGATGTACGGTTGCGGAAAGTTGGCGAGGTTGATATCCCGCGCCGGGCTCGCTATCGAATAGACGACCACCAGTGCGGCCACCATCAGCGGCGCCTGCGGCAGCAGCGCCCGGCACAGCACGAACACTGCGAAGCTCAGCAGCGCGATTTCAAACGCGACGACAAAAGGCAGGAATGCTTCTGGCGCAATGCCCAGCCGGTTGGCGGCGAAGTCCACATGCATGAACGCCGATACCGTGTAGGTCTCGGCGCCACCGGGGAAGTCAAGCGCGAAATTGCCGGGCAGCAGCGTCTTGTAAACCCAGCCGATCGGCGAGAAACCCTTCGACGCCAGGACTGCGCTGACCCCATGGGTGTTCGACCACCACACGGCGACGAGCGTGACGGCGAGCACACACGCCACCGCCAGCCTGGACGACAGCACCGAATGCACCAGGTTCACGGAGCTCGGCACCGGGGTTGGGTTCATCTTGTGGTTCATCCTGCGGTTCACCTTTGAGGCCGGCGCGCGAAACGGATTGCTTCGCGCAGCAAGTTGGCGAGGCCGATTCTCTCGGTCGAAGCAATCACGAGTGCAATGCCGAGCGTGCCGAGAATTTGCGAGGCATGCAGTGCAAGCGCCAACGCGAGCGCCTGGTCGAAGTCATAGCCGAAGCCTTTGAGTGCGATCACGGCCGCTGCCTCGTAAGTGCCGAACCCGCCCGGCAGCGCCGGCACCGCCTGTCCAAGGGTGGTGGCGATGAACACGGTGAGGCCGCCAAGCAGCCCGATCGGGATGCTGCCGGCCAGGTGCACGACCACCGCCACGCTGGCCCAGGACAGCAGCCAGGCCGCAACGCCGTACAGGAACGAGCGATAGAACAGCGGGTCACGCACACGCGCGGCGAGTTGCAAAAAAAAGCGCTCGACAATGTCGCGCAGCGCGGGCCCGGGCAAGCGCTTCGCCAGCGCCACGAGCGGCCTTTCGAGCCTGGGCAGGGTCAGCAGCAGCGCCATTGCGGCCAGCATCAGCGCCAGCGTCACCCAGGCGGTATCGAGCAGCAGCAGACTCAGGCTCGCCAGCGCCAGCATGCCCAGGATCACGACATCGCTCAGGCGCTCTATAAACAGCGCTGCCATGCCGGAGGTCGTGGATACCCCGGCGTGGTCGCGCAGATAACTCACCTTCAGCAGTTCCGACAAGCGGCCTGGAAGCAGCGCGTTCAAGCCGACGGAAAGCAGCATCGCCTTGAAGCTCAGATAAAAAGGCACCGCAGGCGTGCGCGCAAGCATTGCGAAGCGAAGCGCCATCATCGCAATGGCCGCCAGCAACACCGGCTGGGCCAGCAGCATGCACACCAGCAGCCGCGCGTTCAAATGCGGCGTTAGTTTGGCGAAGTCGCCGTAACGGATGGCCAATGCAAGCAGCACTGCAATGGTTGCAATTCTGAGAACCATCCCCTTGTTCACGCTGCCGGGTCGATCAGGGTTTGGCATAGA
>JANNGN010000582.1:0-5292 GCA_031403895.1 Rubrivivax sp.
GGGCGGGCAAGGGCACGCAGGCGGAACGATTCGCCCGCGAGCATGGGATTCCCAAGGTGTCGACCGGGGATATCCTGCGCGAAGCGGTGCACAGCGGAACGGCGCTGGGCCAGGCGGTGCAAGCCGTGATGGAACGCGGCGAGCTGGTGGGCGACGACCTGATCATCGGCATCGTCCGCGAGCGGTTGACGCGGCCGGATGCGCTGGCAACGACAAACTCACCACCAACTTCGCCATCGACCTGGCCAGCGGCACGCTGATGCTGCAGGGCTCGCGCGAAGGGGTGTTGCCGGTGGTGTCGCCCAACACCGGCGCGCTCACGGCCGTGGGCGCTCTAGGCACCGGCGCGCTGGACGATGCGGCCTTCGACATTGCCGACCTCAACAACGCCGCACTCGCCGCGCTGCGCAGCGGTGGCCGCACACGCCTGCATGCGGTGGACCTGGCCAGCGGCCGCGCCACGCTGATCGGCACCGTCGGTGACGGCCGCGCGCTGTGGGGCATGGCGATCGCGCCATGACGCGGCAGACACCCGCTCCCGTTGCCGGCCACTGCTGGTGGCGCGCGGCGCCGGGCGCCGCAGCCAGCCTGCTGTGCGCTGCCGCCTGGGCCGGTGCGGTCGAGGTGCGCGTCACCGACGCCACCGGCCGGCCGCTGTCCAGCGCCGTCGTCTTCCTGGAATCGCGCGAGGCCAAGGCCGCCATGAAGCCGGTGGCCGGTGTCGAGATCGCGCAGCTCGACCGCCAGTTTGCGCCACAGGTGACGGTGGTGCCGGTGGGCACGGCCGTGAGCTTCCCCAACCGCGACACCGTGCGCCACCACGTGTATTCGTTTTCGCCCGTGAAGAAGCTGGAGATCAAGCTCTACGTCGGCACGCCAGCCGCGCCGGTGGTGTTTGACCAGCCCGGCATCGCCGTGCTGGGCTGCAACATCCACGACAACATGGCGGCCTGGGTGGTGGTCGTGGAAACGCCCTGGTACGGCCAGAGCAGTGCCGACGGCCGTGTCGCCTGGCCGCAAGTGCCGCCGGGCACGTACCGGCTGCGCACCTGGCACCCGTCGCTCGTGGCCGGTGCGCCTGCAGCCGAGCAGGCGCTGAAGGTGGACTCCGCCGCGCTGCAGGTGGCGGTGCGGCTGCTTGGGGCAGCGCCGTGAGGAGAGCTGCAGTCAGCAGCCTCGGTCTTGCAGCGGCTGCGGGCTGGCTGCGCACCTGGCGCCTGTCCAGCCGCATCGCCGCGCTGTCGCTGCTGCTGCTGCTGGCGCTGCAGCTGCTGGGATTTGCGGCCATCCAGACCAGCATTGAACGCAACGCCCGCGCGGCGCTTGGCGATGAACTGGTGGTGGCCGAACGCATCTGGGTGCGCCTGCTGGAGCAGCGCGCCACCAAGCTCGGCCAGGGCGCTGCCCTGCTCGCGGCCGACTACGGTTTCCGCTCGGCAGTGGGCAGTGACGACCGCGACACCATCGGCTCGGTGCTGGACAACCACGGCGCGCGCATCGGTGCGGCCATCACCGCCTTGCTCGACACCCGGCTGGCGGTGCGCGCCCAGTCCAGCGGCGAAGCGCCCGCGCTGCAGCAGACGGTGGCTGCGCTGGCGCCGCGGCTGTCGCAGCCCGGGTCCGTGGTGGCGGTACTGGCCGGCAAGCCCTATCTGTTCGTCATGGTGCCGATGCGCGCACCGGTGCTCATTGGCTGGGTGCTGATGGGCTTTGAGCTGGACCGCAGCCTGGTTGACGACATGCAAGCGGTGGCCGGCCTGCACGCCACGCTGGTCGTGCAGCCGGCCGACGCGCCAGCGGCCGTGCTGCACAGCAGCCTGCCCGCCGCGCTGCAGCCCGCCAGCTTGGCGGCGCTGGACCACAAGTTGGGCACCGCCATGGGCGACGTGCTGCTGGCCGGCGCGCCGCACCGCGTGCGCAGCGTGGCGGTGACGGCCGGCGCGGGCACCCAGGTCGTGTTGCGGCTGTCGGGTTCGCTCGACAAGGCGGTGGCGCCGTTCCAGATGCTGCAGATCACACTCGCCGCGATCACCGTCTTCGGCCTGCTGCTGTTCGGCCTGTTCAGCGTCTGGACGGCGCGGCTGGTGACGCGGCCGCTGGTGTCGCTGGTGCGCGCCAGCGAACGCCTGGGCCGAGGCGACTATGAAACCCCGCTGCGCCAGACCGGCCGCGAAGATGAATTCGGCGAGCTTGCGAAAGCGTTTGAACACATGCGGCTGAGCGTCGGCCAGCAGCAGCAGCAGATCCGCAAGCTCGCCTACTGGGACCGCCTCACCGGCCTGCCCAACCGGCTGCAATTCCGTGACGCCGTGCTGTCCGCCACCCAGGGCAGCGAGCCGCTGGCGGTGGTGATGCTCGACCTCGACCGCTTCAAACACGTCAACGACGTGCTCGGGTACGCATTCGGTGACCGCCTGCTGCAAGGCGTGGCCGAGCGGCTGCAGCAGGTGGTGCGCCCGGGCGACCTGGTGGCGCGGCTGGGTGGCGACGAATTTGCGCTGCTGCTGCCGCAGGCCGACGCCGCGCTGGCGCAGGCCGTGGCGCAGCGCATCGTGGCTGCATTCGAAACCCCGCTGACGCTGGACGACCAGCGCGTGGACCTGAGCGCCGGCCTGGGCATTGCCTGCTGGCCGGGCCACGCCAGTGAAGCCGACGCCTTGCTCAGCCACGCCGAGGTGGCGATGGTCGCGGCCAAGCGCCGCACGGCGGGCGCGCAGTTGTACGAACCGTCACTCGACTCGGGCAGCGCGCAGACGCTGTCGCTGCTGTCGGAGCTGCGCCACGCGGTGGAGAACAACGAACTGCGGCTGTACTTGCAGCCCAAGCTGTCGCTGGCCGACGGCACACTGTGCGGCGCCGAAGCGCTGGTGCGCTGGCAGCACCCGACGCGCGGCCTGGTGCCGCCGATGGAGTTCATCCCCTTTGCCGAACAGACGGGCTATGTGCGCCAGCTCACGCTGTGGGTGTTTGAGGAAGCGGCGCGCCTGCATCCGGCGCTGGCGGCGCTGGGTATCCAACGCGTGTCAATGAACCTGTCCACGCGAGACCTGCTCGACCTTGAACTGCCCGACAAGCTGGACGTGCTGCTGCGGCGCCACCAGGCGCGCGCCGAATCCTTCTGCCTGGAGATCACCGAGAGCGCCATCATGGACGACCCCGAGCGCGCCGAGGCGACGCTGAACCGGCTGGCGCAGTGCGGCTACAAGCTGTCGATCGACGACTTCGGCACCGGCTATTCGTCGCTGGCCTACTTGCAGCGGCTGCCGGTACACGAGCTCAAGATCGACAAGAGTTTCGTCATGGGCATGGAAGGCAAGGACGGCGACAACCGCGCCAAGGGCGACGCGATGATCGTGCGCAGCACCATCGACCTGGCACACAACCTCGGCCTGACCGTGGTCGCCGAGGGCGTGGAAAGCGAAGCGATTCTGCAGCGTCTTTGCGAGTTAGGCTGCGATGAAGCGCAGGGGTATCACATGAGCAAGCCGGTGCCGCTGGCCGCGCTGCAGGAATGGGCCGCGCGGCGGGTGGCAGTGCGCCCGCCGGCGGGTGTCGATCTGCGGCCGCCTGGCGCGGCAGAGCGGTTGCCGGCCGTGATGCACTGAGGGTCGCCAACCGCCTAAGCGTTGCGCGCGCTCGCGGTACCCTCGGTGCATGAGCGACACCGCTGCTGCACCCCGCATTGAATGGACTGAAGCCGAAGCCCCGTACACGGCGCTGTGGCGTTCTGAACGCGGCGCCCCCGCACCGCGCCAGGTGATGCTGGCCGACGACACGTTGCCCGCCGATGCCGCCTACCGCCTGGCCTGCGAAGGCACGGGCCTGCTGTGGCGCGGTGACTTCCACAACGCGCGCCAACTGCTGCTGGCACTGGCGCGGCGCATCGACCAGGTGCCGCGCCGCAAGGTGCGCGCAGCCACCCGATCACCGACGCCACCGCCCGTGGACGCAGCGCCGGGCGCGGCCTTTCACCGCCACCGCCAAGCCCAGTCGCAGCGCGCGCGCGTGCTGGCGCAGCTGCTGATCCCGTTGGATGCCGACTACGGCATTCCACTGCGCCGCGCGCCGGACGTGCGGCTGGCCTGCACGCAGGCCTGGGGTCTGGCTGGCGATGCAGAGGCTGGGCCCTCGGTGGTGTCGCTGCGCGAATTGCTGGGTCTCATCAGCGCCTTCGAATGGCGCAAGAAGGGCGTGCCCTTCGCGGCGCTGGGCGCTGCGCCCGACAACCGCATCCACCCGCACTACGGCGTGTTTTCACCCGTGCGCGGCGAGTACGTGGACCTGGTGGCGCACACCACGCTGCCAGCGGGCGCCGAGACGCTGGCCTTCGACATCGGCACCGGCACCGGCGTGCTGGCGGCGGTGCTGGCCAAGCGCGGTGTGCAGCGTGTGGTGGCCACCGAGGTGGACGCACGCGCGCTGGCTTGCGCGGCCGAAAATTTCGACCGGCTCGATGTGACGGCGCAGGTGCAACTGCAGGCGGTGGATCTCTTTCCCGAAGGCCGCGCTGCACTGGTGGTCTGCAACCCGCCCTGGCTGCCCGCGCGTGCCGGCTCGGCCATCGAACGCGCGGTCTATGACGAAGGCAGCCGCATGCTGCTGGGCTTTCTGGCGCGCCTGAATGAGCACCTGCTGCCGGGCGGCGAAGGCTGGCTGATCCTGTCGGACCTGGCCGAACATCTGGGGCTGCGCACACGCACTGAGCTGCTGGCCGCGATCGACGGTGCCGGCTTGCAAGTGCTCGGGCGCATCGACATCCGCCCCAAACACCCGAAGGCATCTGACGAACAGGACCCGCTGCACGCGGCGCGTGCTGGGGAAGTGACGTCGCTGTGGCGACTGGGGGCGCGCTGATGGCGCCGACCGACCTTATCCTGCGCGGCGAGTTCATCACGCTGGACGCCCTGCTCAAAGCCACCGGCCTGGCCAGCAGCGGTGGCGCGGCGAAGGTGCTGATTGCGGGCGGGGAAGTGAGCATAAACGGCGAGGTCGAAACACGGCGCGGGCGCAAGTGCCGCGCGGGTGATGTGGTGGTGCTGGGCATCAGCACGGTGCGGCTGGGTGCGGGTCGGCCTGCTGATGCGGATGGCGGGTAGCCGGCAACTCGGCGGCACCCTGCCTGCCCCGGACCTTCAGCCCTTGCCCGCCATCCCCAGCCTTTCGATCGTCAGCTTCTCGGCCGCAAAGGTCTCGCGTGCAAACCGGGTGTAGGCCTCGGTGTTCATGTAGATCACCGACTGGTCGAACTTGTCCAGCGTGCTCAGCACGGCGGGGTCTTCAAGCGTCTTCCTG
>JANNGN010000583.1:0-2037 GCA_031403895.1 Rubrivivax sp.
AGCCCAGCACCGGGTTGCCGATGATCTTGTGGATCATGGCCAGCGGCACGGTGGCGCGCAGCAGCACAAAAGTGGCCAGCGCATGCGCCAGCAGCGGCAGCGCAAAGACCAGCCGCCACTGCCGGCGCGGCGCAGCCAGCAACCACAAGGGGGCGGCCAGCATCCACCACGCGGCCATCGCCAAGCCGAGCGCAGCCACAGCGCCCGCGAAACCCGCAGGCATCAGCTTGACCACGTTGTAGGGCACACCCGGCAGCCGACTGCCCGCCCACAGCAGCAGCGCGAGTGCGCCGACGGTGGCCGCTGCAGACAGCGCGGCCGACGATAGCTTTGTGGCTGCCAGCGCAGTGTGCGCACCGGGCGACCGCTGCGCCGTGGTCCGGGCCCGCAGCGGGGGCGCGGCAGCAGCCATTGCGGCCGCCGAGGCTGTGCGTCCGCCCGCAGCCCGCAGACTGCGGGCGATGCGCCAGCCCAGCG
Source organism: Rubrivivax sp. (assembly GCA_031403895.1). Classification (GTDB taxonomy): domain Bacteria; phylum Pseudomonadota; class Gammaproteobacteria; order Burkholderiales; family Burkholderiaceae_C; genus Rubrivivax. The sequence continues at coordinate 478 of JANNGN010000583.1, forward strand.
CGGCGCCCAGGCTGCCCAGTGCAGCGTCGCTCAGGTCCGCGACCTTGCCGGGCAGCAGCAACTGCCCGGCTTCAAGCACAAGGGCCAGCGCAGCCAGTCCCGCCATCGCCAGCCAGCCCGGCACGGGCTGCACCCGGCCCGCTGCCCAGGCAGCCAGCAGCAGGCCACCGGGCAGGAAGACCAGCAGCTTGCGCAGCATTTCGCTCAGCGCGCCGAACTCGCCGCGCTGGAAGTAGGTCTCGAAAGGCAGGCGCGTCAGTACCTCATGCAGCGCGTTGTGCAGCGCGCCGGCCATCAGGCGCGAGCCCTCGAAGTCGAACGGCTGCCAGAGCACCGTCACCGCGACCGCCAGCCACAGGCACCACGCCAACCCGAGCCAGCGCTGTCGGCGCGCGGCATCCCAGCTCAGGCAGCCAGCCAGCCAGCCCGGCAAGGCTGCGCCCAGGGCCACGCCCACACCAGCCAGCAGGATGTCGGCGGCGTCACTGACACGCGACATCACGGCCAGTTGCGCCAACTCCAGCAGCGCTGCCGCGAGCAGACCGCGGCGCACCACGGCCAGCAGGCTGCGCTGGCGGCCGTCGATGCGCCACAGCAGCCCCACCGGCAGCCACAGGGCCACGTCGCTGAGCAGTTCGTACAAAAAATCCCAGCCCGCGCGTGCGGGTCCGCCAAACGGCAGCAGGATGACGCGACCATCGCGCCACTTGCGATACAGCTCGACCGGGCTGATCGACAGGTCCAACGGCATCAGGTTGAACACCACCAGCAGCGCCAGATAGACACCCAGCCACTGCGTGCTGCGCGCCAGGGCTGGCGCTGCGCCCGAAAACTGCGCCAGCACTGCCTCGAAGCGCCGGCCCCAGGCAGCAAACAGCAGCAGGCCCGCAGCGGCGCCCGCCCATTGCGCCGCCACATCCGACCAGGACGGGTCGCGCGCCGGCAAGAACACCTGCGCCAGTTCCACCGAAACCGACAGCCCTGCCAGCAGCGGCCACAGCAAGCCCCAGACAGACCAGCGTACCCAGCGGCGGCGCATGCTGCTCGCCAGGAGGGCCAGCGCAAAGGCCAGCGGCAGTGGCAGCAGAAAGTTGACGGCCGCATCCACGCGTTCTGCAGCCGGCCAGTGCGGGCCGGGCAAGGCCATGAAGACACTCAACGCGTGGTCAAAGGTCTGCGCCTGCCAGCGCAGTGGCGCCAGGCTGCCGTAGAGGAAGAAGACGGTGTAGGCACAGGCGGCCCAGGCCACCCAGCGGTCGGACGCGCGCACGGCTTTGACGCCGGGGCTTCAGCGCCGAGGCTTCACACCAGCACCTCGACGCAGGCCGGATGCCCAAGGAAGGCCTGCGGGCTGGAACTGGCACCGTAGGCCCCCGACTGAAACACCACCGCCAGGTCGCCCACCTGCGCGGCCGGCAGCTCCATGCGGTCGGCCAGCAGGTCGAGCGGCGTGCACAACGGGCCCACCACCGACGCCACTTCCAGATCGGCAGCGGCTGCCCGGTTGCCAATCGTCACCGGGTAGTTCTTGCGCACCACCTGGCCGAAATTGCCCGAGGC
>JANNGN010000584.1:0-2637 GCA_031403895.1 Rubrivivax sp.
GTCTTTTTGCAGAACACCACCGGCTACATGGTGGGCAAGGCAGCCGAACAGGCCGGTGCCATCAAACACGGCAGCAAGATGATCCAGGCGGTGGCCAACGCGCGCGTGCCCAAGTTCACGGTGGTGCTGGGCGGCAGTTTCGGCGCCGGTAACTACGGCATGTGCGGGCGCGGCTTTGACCCGCGCTTCATCTTCGCCTGGCCCAGCGCGCGCACGGCGGTGATGGGCGGCGCGCAGGCGGCAAAGGTGATGGACATCCTGAACCGCAGCAAGCTGGAACGACTGGGCCTGCCAGCCATTGACGACGCGCTGGCCGCCATGAGCGACGCTTTGCGCAAGCGCCTGGACAGCGAAAGCGCTGCGCTCTTTGGCACCGCGCGGCTGTGGGACGACGGCATCATCGACCCGCGCCACACGCGCCGCATCCTGGGCCTGTGCCTGGCGCTGGCGCGCGAAGCCGAACAGCGAAAGCTGCGGCCCAACACCTTTGGCGTCGCCAGACTCTGAGAGAGACCACCATGAAATTCACCCCCGAACACCGCGCACTCGAAGACACCGTCGTCAAGTTCTGCGACAAGGAAATCAACCCCTTCGTGCCCGAGTGGGAAGCGCAGGGCCAGTTCCCCGCCCACGAGGTCTTCAAGAAGCTCGGCAACCTGGGTCTGCTGGGCCTGAAGTACCCCGAAGAATTCGGCGGCGCGGGGTTGGACTTCAGCTACAGCATGGTGATGGCGGAAGCACTGGGCCAGTGCAACTGCGGCGGTGTGCCAATGGCCATCGGCGTACACACCGACATGGCCACGCCCGCGCTGGCGCGCTTTGGCAGTGACGCACTGCGTCACGAATTCCTGACGCCCACCATCGCCGGTGAGGTGGTGGCCTGCCTGGGCGTCAGCGAACCCGGCGGCGGCAGCGATGTCGCCGCGGTGAAGACCAGCGCCAAGTCCGACGGCAGCGACTACCTCATCAACGGCAGCAAGATGTGGATCACGAATGGCATGCAGGCGGACTGGTGCTGCCTGCTGGCCAACACGTCCGAAGTTTCGCCAGGCCACGCGCCGCACAAGAACAAGAGCCTGATCGTGGTGCCGATGGACACCCCCGGCATCACGCGCCAGAAGATTCACAAGATCGGCATGCACAGCTCCGACACCGCGCAACTCTTCTTCGACAACGTGCGCGTGCCGAAGAAGAACCTCATCGGCCAGGAAGGCCTGGGGTTCACCTTCCAGATGCTGCAGTTCCAGGAAGAGCGGCTGTGGGCCGCAGCGGGCTCGCTGCGCAGTCTTGACCGGCTGATCGACCAGACCATCGACTACACACGGCAGCGCAAAGCCTTCGGCAAAAGCATCCTCGACAACCAGGTCGTGCATTACCGGCTGGCCGAACTGCGAACCGAAGTCGAAGCGCTGCGAGCACTGACCTACCGCGCGGTGGAGCTGTACGTCAGCGGCAAGGACGTGACCCGGCTTGCCAGCATGGCCAAGCTGAAGTGCGGCCGGCTGTCGCGCGAGGTGGCTGACGCTTGTTTGCAGTATTGGGGCGGCATGGGCTTCACGGCTGACAACCCCGTGTCGCAGGCCTATCGCGATTCGCGCTTGATTTCGATTGGCGGCGGCGCTGACGAGGTGATGCTGGGCATCATCTGCAAGCTCGAAGGCACCTTGCCGGGCAAAGCTTTGTGAGCATTGAACTCGCCGAGTTCAAGACGCTGGCGCTGCGGCGTGACGGTGGCGTCCTGCATGTCACGCTGAACCGCCCCGAGGTGCGCAACGCCATGTCGATGGTGATGGTGCGTGAACTGTGCGTGGTGCTGGCGCAGGCCGAGATGCGCTGCACGCACGACAACACGCGCGTCATCGTGCTGCGCGGCGCGGGCGGGCACTTCTGCGCCGGTGCCGATTTGTCCGACATGGCGGCAGCGCGGATGAAGCTGCATGACGACCCGAGTGCGCTGGTGAAGACCAACGCGGCCTTCGGCGAACTGTGTGTCGCCTATGCCGACACCGGCATCGCCACCGTCGCCGTGGTCGAAGGCACCTGCATGGGCGGCGGCTTCGGCTTGGCCTGCGTGGCCGACGTGACGCTGGCGACCGACAGTGCCAACTTCCGACTGCCCGAAACTTCACTCGGCCTGGTGCCGGCGCAGATCGGGCCGTTTCTGGTCGAGCGGCTGGGCTATGCCGAAGCCAAGCGCCTGGCCGTCACCGGCGGGCGGCTGGGTGCGCAAGAGGCGCTGGCGCTGCGGCTGGTGCATGCAGTGCATCCGGTCGATGCCATCGACGCCGCGCTGACGCTGGTGTTGAGCGGCATCCTGCAGTGCGCGCCGGGCGCGGTAACGGCCACCAAAGCCTTGATAACAAAGGCGCGCTTTCAGCCGGCAGCGGCGCTGGTCCAGGAAGCGGCGGAAGTGTTCTCACGCGCGGCGCTAGGGTCCGAAGGCATCGAAGGCACGACCGCTTTCCTGCAAAAGCGCAAGGCGGCCTGGGTGCCGGCATGAGCTTTCGCAAGATTCTCATCGCCAACCGAGGCGAGATTGCTTGCCGCGTCGTCCGTACCGCGCACCGCCTGGGCTATCGCACGGTGGCCGTGTTCAGTGAAGCCGACGCGCTCGCGCTGCATGTGCAGCAGGCCGAC
>JANNGN010000585.1:0-17779 GCA_031403895.1 Rubrivivax sp.
CAAGGGCCGCAGCGGCTGGTGCGGCACTTTCTGCCCGCTGGCGCCGGTCCAGCGCACCTACGGCCAGGCGCCGCTGATCGTGGTGCGCAACGGCTACTGCACGCCGTGGGTCGGCTGCCAGAAGAGCTGCTACGACTTCAACCCGCGCGCTGCGGTGTTCAGCGACGTCTATGACGAAGACCCGCGCCACGCGGCGCAGCGGCGGCTCTTCATGGGCTTGCTGCCGGGCCTTGTGCTGGGTTACTTCCTGCAAGGCCCCGCGCCGAGCTATGGCATCGGTCTTTACCTGGCCTTGCTGGTTGGCGCCTGCTGCGCCTCAGCCGGCGCTTACGGCTTGGCGGTGGCCTTTGCACCGGCCAGCCCCTACCGCGTGGCGCTGGTGTTCGGCGCGCTGGCGCTGTCGGCGTTCTACTGGTTTGCCGGGCCGACGCTGATCCACACGGTGGCCACGCTGGCGGACCGCCAGCCGCCGACACTGCTGCTGCAGTTGTCGCAAGGCACAGGCTTCGTGCTGGCCACGCTGCTGGCCGCCAACGGCCTGTTTGCCGAGCGGCGCTACAAGGCGACGCAGCGCAAGGCCGCTGTAGCCCCCGCGCCGGCTGAAGACGGCGCGGCCAGGGCGCAGTTTGGCGCGGGCCGGTCGCTCAAGCAGCGCCTGGCCCAGAGCGCCAGCGCCGAGGTCACCGACCGCCAGTCCGGCATCACCTTCCAGGTCGCGCCCGACGCCACGTTGCTGGAGGCGATTGAAGGCGCGGGCCTGAAGATCAACTTCGGCTGCCGCGCCGGTGTTTGCGGCGCCGACCCGGTGGTGGTGTGTGAAGGCTCAGAGCACCTGTCGCCACCCGGTGACGACGAACTGGCCACGCTGCGCCGGCTGGGCCTGGAAGGCAGGGCGCGGCTGGCCTGCATGTGCAACGTGCGCGGGCCGGTGCTGATCGACCGCGACCCGCACGTCGCCCCGCCCCCGGCGCTGGTGAACCCGGTGCGCACGCCGCTGCTGGACAAGGCGCTGGCAGCCGGCATTGAACGCGTGGTGATCATCGGCAACGGTGTCGCCGGCATGGGCGTGGCCGACACGCTGCGGCGGCACAGCGCCAGCCTGCAGATCGACATCGTCGGCAACGAGCCGTTTGCCTTTTACAACCGCATGGGCATCGGCCGCCTGGTGCATGACAGCGCGGGCCTCGAAGGCCTGCTGCTGGTGCCGCCCGACTGGCCCGACAAACAACGCGTCACCGTGCACCGCGGCGTGGTGGCGCTGCGCATCGACCGCAGTGCGCGCAGCGTGCTGCTGGCCGGTGACAAGACGCTGCGCTACGACAAGCTGGTGCTGGCCACCGGTGCCCGCTCGACGCCGCCCGATGCGCAGTTTCTGAAGCACCGCAACGCCTTCGTGCTGCGCTCGGCCGAAGACGCGCAGGCGCTGCGCTACACCATCGGCCGCGCCAAGGCCAGGCGGGCGCTGGTGGTGGGTGGCGGCGTGCTGGGCGTGGAAGCGGCCGATGCACTGCACCACCTGGGGCTGAAGGTGACTTTGCTGCAGCGTGCAGACCGGCTGATGAACGCCCAGCTTGACGTTCCCGGTGCCACCAAGTTGAAGGGTTACCTGGAAAGCATCGGCATCCAGGTCGTGACCGGTGTGTCGGTGCAGCGCTATGAAGGCGAGCCGCTGCTGCAGGTGGCGCAGCTGGCGCATGGGCCGCGCGTGAGGGCTGATGTCTTTGTCGCCGCGCTCGGCATCCAGGCCAACACGCACCTGGCCGAACAGGCCGGGCTGGCACTGGGCGACAACGGCGTGCGCGTCGATGCCTTCATGCGCACTTCAGACCCCGACATCTACGCCGTCGGTGACGTGGCGGCGCTGAAGGGCACGCCGCGCGGCCTGTGGCCCATCGGCACGGCGCACGCGGCGACTGCTGCAGCGTCGATCCTGGGCGAGCCCATGGCCTACGCCACACCGCGCATCGTGCTGCAGCTCAAGTGCGAAGGCATCGACCTGCGCAGCCAGGGCGAGTTCATGGCGCGTGAAGGCGACGAAGACTTCCACGCCCGTGCTGACGACCCGGCGTGGTGGCGCCTGGTGGTGCGCCACGGCCAACTGGCGGGCGGTTTGTACGTGGGGCCGCCGGGCAGCGCGAAGGCTTTCACCAAGCTGTTGCAACAGCCCGTGGACTTCAGCGCGCTGCGCGATGAATTGAGGGCCGGCAGCCTGGAAGGCCTGAAGCGGCTGGCGCGCGGCTGAGGCAGGCTCTTCATCAAGGCTGCCGCGCAGCAGGGGCGGCCGAGGCGGCTTGAAGAAGTTGCAGCCTGACTGGTTGATTGCGGCAAGCGCAAACGCGCAGCGCTTGACCGCACCGCGTTGCGGGCGCGAGCGGCGGGGCCTGAGGCTGGAGGCCGCGCCACCCGCCGCAGCGGCCGCAAGCGTGAAAAACCTCGTTGACAGGGGCTGCGCTGCGCACGGTTGCATAGCAGGAAGCAAGCCACGCCCATGCCAAAATCCGCCGCGAAAGCCTCACTCGCGTTGCGCCGCGTCCGCCCCCCGATGCGGCAGCGCTTGCACCCTGGCAGCACAAGTTCCCCCATGAAAATCCTGCTCACCGGCGCTGCCGGTTTCATCGGCTCAACCGCCACCCTGCGTCTGCTGGCGCGCGGTGACGAGGTGGTCGGCCTGGACAACCTGAACGACTACTACTCGGTGCAACTCAAGCGCGACCGCCTGGCGCGCCTGACGCCGCATCCGAACTTTCGTTTTGTGCAACTGGACGTGGCCGACCGCCCCGCCATCGAGGCGCTGTTTGCGAACGAGCGCTTCGACCGTGTCATCCACCTGGCGGCGCAGGCCGGGGTGCGCTACTCGCTGAAGAACCCGCACGCCTATGTCGACAGCAACGTCGTCGGCTTCATGAACATCCTGGAAGGTTGCCGCCACAGCCAGGTTCAGCATCTGGTCTATGCGTCCAGCTCCAGCGTCTATGGCGGCAACACGAAGATGCCGTTCTCGGAACACGACAGCGTTGACCACCCGGTGAGCATGTACGCCGCCACGAAAAAAGCCAACGAGCTGATGGCGCACACCTACAGCCATCTCTTCGGCCTGCCCACAACCGGGCTGCGCTTCTTCACGGTCTATGGGCCCTGGGGGCGGCCGGACATGGCGCTGTTCCTGTTCACGAAAGCAATCCTTGAAGGCCGGCCGATCGACGTCTTCAACCACGGCGATATGCAGCGCGACTTCACCTTTGTGGACGACATCGTTGAAGGTGTCGTCCGCGTGCTCGACCGCGTGGCCACGCCCGCCGCCAGCTACCGCGCCGAGCAGCCCGATTCGGGCACCAGCAGTGCGCCGTTCCGCGTCTTCAATATCGGCAACCACAACCCGGTGCCGCTGATGGACTTCATCGCCTGCATCGAAGACGCCCTGGGCATGAAGGCGCAAAAGAACCTGCTGCCGCTGCAGGACGGCGACGTGCCATCAACCTATGCCGACGTGGATGCCTTGCGCGACTGGGTGGGTTTTACGCCAGCAACCGAAATCCGCAGCGGCATCGAGCGCTTCGTGGCCTGGTACCGCGACTACTACCGGGTACAGAAAACCGGGTGACGCGGCGGCCGGGCAGGGCGGTTGCCCTCGGCCTTGGGTCTTTCTGTGGCCGCTACTGCGGTGACTTCATCAGCGCATGCAGGTGCCGCACCGGTATGGCGTAGCTGATCCCGGTGGGGTTGCTGAGCGCGCTTTCGCGCCCCGCCTTGACCAGCACCATGTTGACGATGCCCACGACGCGGCCGCTGTCGGCATCCAGCAGCGGTCCGCCGCTGTTGCCGGGGTAGGCGGTGGCGTCGAGTTGCAGCACTTCGTAGTTGCCTTCGCGCAGCCGCACCAGCGACCGCGGGTCGAGCTGCTGCGCGGTGGCTGCCGGCAGTGCAGCGGTGGTGATGGAGGCGATGATCCCGCGGTGCGAAACCACCGTAAAACCCAGCACGCCGCCGATCGGAAAGCCCATCAGCGCGATCGACTGGCCTTCGCGCGCGACGGCGCCGGGTGGGTCCAGCACCAGCGGCGTCAGCGGCGTGCCTTCGATTCTGAGCAGTGCGAGATCATGCACGCGGTCGGTGGCGGCCACGCGCGCGCGCCTCAACTGGCCGGTCTGGCCGCTGGATGCTTCGCCCGGCCGCGTTACCAGCACGACCAGGGCGGGCCCGCCTTCGATCTCACCGGCAGGTGGCAGGACGTGGAAGTTGGTGACCACCAGGCTGCCGTCGCCGACCACGAAACCGGTGCCGCGAAAGCCGAAACGCGGGCTCTCGGTGGCGCTGAAGGTACCGACCGGCAGTACCGAAGGCTTGGCTGCAGCGATGACTGACACCAGGTCGGCCTGCACCGGCAGCGCCGCAGCCAGGGCCACTGCCGCCGCAGCAACCAGCAGGGTGCGGCGGACTGCGGGTGCATCGACCTTGTTCATAACGATTTCAGCAGCGAGCTGACTTCGGCCTGTTCACGGAACTTCTCACCCAGCTTGGCCAGGTCTTCCAGTTCAGCCCGCGCGTAAGCCTTGTCGCCCGACTGAATGAGCAGCTTGGCGAGCGTCAGTTTCAGCGCCGGGTCGTTGGGAGCGCGGCCGATCGCCTGTTTCTGGATTTCGAGGGCCTTCGGCAACTTGTTGTCGGCGGCGTAGGCCAGGGCCAGCGTGTCCATCAGCGGGCTGCGACCGGGCATGATTTCATTGGCCTGCTCTGCCACCGCCACCGCGCCCGGCTTGCCCTGTTTGACCATCAACCAGGCCACGTTGTTGAGCGCCAGCGCGTTGCGCGGCTGCATCTCCACCACCGCGCGGTAGTGCCCTTCGGCGACGCCAAATTCGTTCTGCGTCAGCGCCGCGTCGCCCAGGTAGTAGCGGAAGGCCGGGTCTTTCGGCTTGTCCTTCATCCAGTCGGCCGCCAGCCGCTCGGCCTCAACACCCTTGCCGGCAGCACGCAGCGCAGCGTGCAGGCGCACCGCACCGTCGGTGTTCTTGTTCATGCCAAAGGCGGTGCGGTATGCCGCCACCGCCGCGTCCCAGTTCTTGCGGCTGGACTCCACATCACCTTCGATCGCGTACACGAGCGGGTCCTTGGGGTTCGCCTTCTGCATCTCGCGCACGATCGCCATCGCTTCCTGCGGGCGCTTTTCCGTCAATGCCATCGAGACCAGGGCCCGCTTGGCCACCAGCAGGTCCGGCTTGATTTCGAGTGCCTTGCGCAGCGCACGCCGGGCACCGTCGGCGTCCTTGTTGGCCAGCAGTGCTTCGGCCAGCCGCACCTGGTAGTTGGGGGAGGTGGGTTGCAGTGCCGCCAGCTTCGTGTAGGTGGATACGGCCTGCTCGGCGTTCTCGGCTGCCAGCTGGGTGCGCCCCAGGGCGTCCATGATCTCGAGGTTGTTGGGCAGGGCTGCTGTCGCTTCACGCGCTGCGTTGAGCGCAGCCTTCGGGTCGGACGCGAGCAGCTGCCCGATCAACACCAGGTGCGGCATGGGCTCACCCGCGTTGGCTTTGATGGCACCGCGCAACAGCGTCAGAACCTCTGCGGGCGGTGCGCCCGTGCGCACCCCCAGCTCGGCCAGGGCCAACATCGCCTGGTGGCTCTTCGGGTCTGCCTTGACGAGCGCTTCGAATCGCTTGCGGGCGGCATCAGGCTTGCCGGCGCTGAGTTCGATCGCGGCCAGGCTGGCCACCGCCGGGAAGTAGTTCGGGTCCTTGCCCAGCGCAGCTTCGAAGGCCTTGGTCGCGCCTGGAATGTCGCGCTTGAGCAGCAGCACCCGGCCGCGCAAGTTGTAGGCGATCGGGCGCTCGGGCGTTTTTTTCTCCAGGCCGTCGATGGCCTTCAGCGCACCGGCAAGGTCGTTCTGCTTGAGGCGGGCGCTGATGAGCGCAATGTCCGCACGCGGGCCTGTGTCCTCAGCGGCGATGGACTCCAGCTGCGCCACGGCCCCCGCACTGTTGCCGCGCGTCAGCTGCGCCATGGCGGCCGAGGTGCGAACGCGGTTGTCGTTGGGCGCCACCTTGGCGGCCAGCGCAAAGGCCGCGTCGGACTTCTTGGTGTCGCCCGTCTGCAGCCAGGCTTCGCCCGCCAGCGCCAGGCTGGTGCCGTCAGGCGACTTGCCTTCCACCACCGGCAGCAGTATGTCGATGGCCTTGGAAGGCTGGTTTGTGCGCAAGTAGGTCTGGGCCAGCAACTGGCGCGACAGCAGCAGACCGGGTGCGTTTTTCAGCGCGCGCGCAAGGAAGGCTTCGGCCTCGGTGTAGCGCTTCTGGCGGTAGTCGGCAGCGCCGGCAAGTTCAAGCACGCGCGGGTGGTCGGGCATGCCCTTGAGCAGCCGGTCGGTGATCTCGCGCGTGGCCTTGTAGTCCTTGTTGGCGTAGGCGAACTGGGCTTCAAAGAACAGCGTGTCCGGGTGGTTGGGCACCGCTTTCTTGAGCTGGTCGAACTGCGCTTTGCTCTCGTCAATCTTTTTCTGCTCGGTCAGGATCGTGATGATCGAGGTGTGTGCGCCGACGGCCTTGGGGTTGGCAGCCAGCACCTTCCTGAAGCTCTCGAGCGCCGCTTCGGAGTTTTTCTTGCCATGCCACAGCACTTCGCCCCGGAGCACGCCACCGCGCTCGTCGCCCGGCGCACCGGCCAGGGCCGGGTCGAGCAGCGCCAGCGCGCCGTCGAAGTCGCCTTCCGAGGCTTGCAAGCGGGCCTGCAGCACGATCGCGGGCAGGAAGCCGGGCACCAGTTGCAGCGCGCTGGCAATCAATTGCTGGGCACTGTCCTTGTCATTGCGGAGCATGTGCGCGGTGGCAAGCGAAGTCGCCAGGTCGGCCGCTGCACCGGCTTCTTTCAGGCGCGTCTTTCCAAACCGCGTCAGCAGCTTTTTCTCGTCACCCATCAGCAGCATCGCTCGCGCCAGCGGGGGCACCACCTGTTCTTCGGGTGTTTGCAGTTCCTGTGCCTTGCCAAACTCCACCACCGCCGACACCGGGTCGCCGTTGTCGAGCAAGGCCTTGCCGAGCAGCAGCCGCGCCTCGGCATAGTCGGGCTGTTTCTGCAGCGCGCTCTTGAACTGGATGATGGCGCCCGCCAAGTCTTTTTTGGCCAGCAGTTCCTTGCCCGAAACCGTGAGATCGGCTTCCGACTTGCCGCCGCAGGCGGTCAAGGCAGCAGCGGCCACCACGGCAGCAAAAGCAAGACGTGTCAGACGGTGTTTGATGGTGGCCATGGGTGGAGTTCTTTCGTCGCAAAGGGTTTGTCGCGCGGAGCAGCGCAAGTCTAGACACTCCAGGCCCGGACCGGCCACTGACAAGGGCGGCTGCCCCGGCCGCGATCCACGCGGCAACGGTCACTTGATCGAGAGTTTGCGCATCAGGTCGTACAACGTCGGCCGGCTGATGCCGAGCATCTCGGAGGCCTTGACGATATTGCCGTTGGTGCGTGCCAGCGCGGCCACGATCGCTTGCCGCTCGGCGGCTTCGCGCACCGTGCGCAGATCCAGGTCGGAGTGTTCGGCTTTGGTGCCGCCACTCGGCGCGGCCAAACCGAGGTCATCGCAACTCAGTCGGTCGGTCTCGGCCATGATCGAAGCGCGCTTGATCGCGTTCAGAAGTTCGCGCACATTGCCCGGCCACTGGTGTTGTTCAATCGCCTGCACGGCGTCTTCGGTGAAGCTGAGCGAGCCGCGCCGCTGGTCCTGCGCAAAACGGCGCAGGAAGGCGTGCGACAGCAGCACGGCGTCACCGGTGCGCGCGCGCAGCGGCGGGATGTTGACGACGATCTCGGCCAGGCGGTAGTACAGGTCTTCGCGGAAACGGGTCTCGGCGATCAGGGTCTTCAAGTCCTGGTGCGTGGCGCAGACCACGCGCACATCGACCGGGATCTCGCTGCGCCCGCCCAGCCTTTCGATCGTGCGCTGCTGCAGGAAGCGCAGCAGCTTGGCCTGCAGCGAGTGCGGCAGGTCACCGATTTCATCGAGCATGAGCGTGCCGTTGTGCGCCGTTTCAATCTTGCCGGGCGTCGTCTTGCCAGCGCCCGTGAAGGCGCCCTTTTCGTAGCCGAAGAGTTCGCTCTCCAGCAGGTTTTCAGGGATCGCGGCGCAATTGATGGCCACGAAGCGGCCGCTGCGCTTGCTGGCCGCGTGTACGCCCTGGGCCAGCACTTCCTTGCCCGTGCCACTCTCACCCAGCAGCAGCACTGTGGCGTCGCTGGAAGCCACACGCTCAATGGTGCGGCAGATGCGCAACATGTCGGCGTCGCGCGTGATCAGGCCCGCCATCGCGTCAGGCTGGTGCAGCGTCTGCAGGCGGCGGTTCTCGGCCTGCAGTTCAGCCAGGCGGCTGGCGCGCTCGACGGTGAGGATCAGTACATCCGGCTCGAAGGGTTTGGCCAGAAAGTCATAGGCCCCCATCGCCACCGCGCGCAAGGCATTGGCCTGGTCGTTCTGTCCCGTCAGCACGATGATCTTGGTGTTGGGTTCGACATCAAGAATCTGCTCGAGCAGCTTGAAGCCTTCGGACACCGAGTCGGGGTCAGGCGGCAGCCCCAGGTCCATCGTCACCACGGCGGGCTGGTGGCGGCGCACCTGCAGCAGGGCGCTCTCGCGGTCGCTGGCGGTGACTGACTCGTAGCGGTCGAGCGTCCACTTGATCTGCTTTTGCAGCGCCAGATCGTCTTCGACGATGAGCAGCGGCGTGTTCTGCCCGCTCATGCGCCGCCCGGTCGCAGCAAGTCCGAGCCGTACTGGGCCTCGAACAGCGGCAACATCACGCTGATCACCGTGCCCTCGGCGGGCCGGCTGCTCACAGTGATGGTGCCGCCCAGTTCGCGTATGTACTGAAAGCTTTCATAGGTGCCGATGCCCATGCCGTTGTGCTTGGTGGTGTTGAAAGGCCTGAACAGCCGCGTGCGTACAAATTCTTCAGTCATTCCGGCCCCGCTATCGCCCACCTCAACCTTCACTTGCCCACTGTAGCGCCCGGTCTTGAGCCACACCTTTCCCGTTGCCGGCGTGGCGTCCAGTGCGTTTTGGACGAGGTGCCCGAGCACGCGCTCCAGGCGTTCCTCGTGCCCGCGTGTGGACAAGCGCTCGCTCTCATCGACTTGGAGGTTTCGCCCCTGCGACTGGGCCAGGCCCGTCAAGCGGCGCAGGATCGGCGACAACTCCACGCCGCGGCTGCCGCCAGCCGGCGTGGCGCCCTCTCGCAACTGCAGCATCAGGCGCCGCATCTTCTCAAGCGAGCTCTCCACGGTCAACAGCATGTCCTGCTGGAACTCGCGGTTGGCGTGCAGCCGTTCCGCATTCTTGAGCATCAGCGAGAGCTGGGCAACGATGTTCTTCAGGTCGTGTACGACAAAAGCGGACATGCGGTTGAAGGCTTCGAACTTGCGAGCGTCGAGCAGCGCTTCGGTGGCTTGCATCTGCGCCAGGTAGCCGGCCGCCTGTCGCCCGGCCGTCTTGAGCAGGTCCAGCACTTCCCAGTTCAGCTTGATGGCGGTGATCGGCCTGGCCAGAACCGCGAAACCGAGCAATTCGTTGCCCACCAGCAGGGGCACAACCAGCCAGCCATTGCGCGCGCCCAGAAGCCATGTCGGCAAGACCAGCGAACCGTAGCGGCGCGGCGACGAGCGGAATTCATCCAGGTCGATGACCCAGCCATTGGCCTGCAGAAACAGGCACAGCGAAGAGTCCGGAGGCTCGGTTTCGGTGACCTGCGGCGCGTTCCAGTGCGCGCTTTGGGTGAAGGGGGCGTCTGCGCCGTCGCGTGTCCACAGACTGCCGGCAGGGCACTCCACCATTTTGGCCAGGCCGCGAACAATCAGTTCGCCCATCTCCTGCGGCGAGCGTTTGGCTGAGAGCATGGCCGTGAAGCGCAGCCACTCTTCGCGGTAGTCGTAGCGGTAGCGATAGAAGTGCTTGCCCACAAACACGCGCAGCCACGACCGCAAGGCGCCCGAAAAAATCAGCATGCCCAGGAAGGCCAGGCCCGCCACCAGCAGGCTGAGCTGCAGGGCACGGCCCCAGTCGCCGCCGAAGTAGCGAACGTAGTAGCCGACAGCAGCCATGAAGAGCAAGTAGGCACCGGCCAGGATCAGCGTGGCGGAGTAGAACGCCGCAGCGCGCGACACCTGCAACTTGACGATCCAGTTCGGCCCCCTGCGCGAAGCCACCAAGAGAAAGGGCACGGCCAGCGCGTGAATGGCGCCGCGCACGCTTTGCGCGTCGACGTCGAAGCGGCCAAACAGCAGGCTCTCCGAGTACAGGTAGATGTCGAACAGGAACACGCATGCCAACCCGAGGCACACCGGTTTGGCATTCCAGCGCGAGTCTTCGCCCAGGTTGCGAAAAATCTGCTCGACCATCAACAGGCTGCACACGGGCAGTGCGAGCAGGGCGGCGATGAGTGGCCTGCCGAATTGGATGTCCGGCGCTCGGGTCGCCTGCGCGATCGCCAGCAGCACGGCCACAGCAATGCACGTCGCTGCGACACGGCGCAATCCTTGTGTGGAGCTCAGGCCTTGCGACGCGCGCGCAGGATCAAAGCGTGCCAGCAGGAAGACAATCCAGAATGCATAACGCCCCAAGTCCAGGCCCAGCGCCATCCATACCGTAGCCACATCGTTCCAGAATTGTCCCAGCAGGTTGGTGGCCGCCCAGGCTGCAGTCGTCAAGAGCGCGGCCAGAAACGGCCAAGCGGCATGCCTGTCAGTGGAAACAGTCCGTCCCGTGATCAGGAGATAGATCGCGAGCGCGGCGTGCGCAAGCAATGCCAACCCATAGCCATAGACAGCGACTTGATCAGGAACTGCATTCACGGGCCAGGCCCAGCCAAATCACAGGGTGGCCCGCACGGCGCGGCCGGCTGGACAGGAGGCATGCAGACCAGAGTCCCTGGTCGTTGCAACGGCCTGAAGCTCAGCGTGCGCCTTTGCCGGTGAGCACCACGCCCACGGTTTCCATCAACACCACAAGGTCGAGGAAGAGCGTGTGGTTCTTGACGTAGTAGAGGTCGTATTGCAGTTTTTCCTGCGAGTCCTCAACGGTCGCGCCGTAAGGGTACCGCACCTGAGCCCATCCGGTCACGCCAGGCTTGACGCTATGGCGCAAGGCATAGAAGGGGATATCTTGGGTCAACTGATCCACGAAGAACGGCCGCTCCGGTCGCGGTCCGACCAGGCTCATATCACCGCGCAGCACATTGAACAACTGGGGCAGTTCGTCGATGCGCAGGCGTCGAATGAAGTGCCCCACGCGTGTCACGCGCTCATCGTTCGCACTCGCCCAGCGAGGTTTGCCGTCCTTTTCGGCATCGGTCCGCATGCTCCTGAACTTGGCAATGCTGAAAGTCCGGCCATTCTGGCCCACCCGCTCCTGCCGATAAAGCACCGGCCCGGGGCTCTCAATCTTGATGAGCATGGTGGCGAACAGCATCAGCGGCGCAGACAGCAGGCACAGCACGGTTGCGCTCAGAATGTCGAAAACGCGTTTGACACCCGTTCTCAATGCACCTTGGTTGAACCCGTCACCAAAGATGAGCCAGCTTGCACTGAGGAAATCGACACGAATCTGGCCCAGGGTTTTCTCAAAGTGCGTGTTCAGGTCATAGACCTTGGTGCCGGAAACCTTGCAGTCCAGCAGCTGGCGCAACGGCATGCTGCCGGAGCGGCGTTCGGTCAACGCCACCACGATCTCGTCAACGCCCAACCGGTGCGCCATGCGGGGCAGGGTGTCGTCGATTTCCAGAATCTCGTGCAATGGCACTGCGGGTTCGCGCTCATTGGGGCCAGCCAGGTAGCCCACGATGTCGGCGTTGGGGTCTGCGGAGCGCAGGGTGTTGCCCACCACCAGAGCCGCCGGGCCAGCACCGAAAATCAAGATGCGGGTGCGGCGTGTCGGCGCACCCGAGGAATGAGACAGGTATGCGCGCCGCACGATCAGGGCTGACACGCCTGCCATCATCGAGAACTGGATGCTGGAATGGTCGGCGAAGCTGGGCGGCAGAAGGCCGAAGATGGCGTAGGCCAGAGGCAGCGCCACAAGCAACACCATCATTGCCCGTGCCATCGACTTGGCGACAGTCCCGGAAGCGGCTGTTTCGTACAGACCGGAGGCGCTGTTGATGATGAACAGGCACGCCGCAAAAGACACGACGTGGGTACCCGCCAGAGGCACTGCACGGTCAATACTGCCCAGGTTGAAGCTGACCGCCACCAGAGCCACCAGCAAGACCAGGCCCAGATCAAAGATGATCCCGCGCAGAGCGGCCCGATGGATGTAGTGATTGAAAATTCGAATCATGTTGACCGCAAATGTGGGCCCGAAGACAGCGATGGTGGACGTGCATCGCCGCGCCTTGTGCCGCAGCAGTGGCTCTCGCCCACGTTAACCGCTCTCTGCTACCTGCACCATCACTGCCAAAACAACTGTACGAGGTAGCGGAACGCAGCAGCAAGCCCCGCGTTCGGGGGGTTTGATTGGGCCCCATCGCAGCGACTTCAAGAAGTCCGCAGAAGACCCAAAGATTGCTGGATGCAACTCCGCCACAGCGCCTTTCAAACGAAGCCGAGGTTACGCAATCCGGGTTGTTGTTGTCACGAGTCGAACAGACTCACGAGGCGTCTGTGTTCATTCATGCACGAAATCGAATTGCCGCTCTTGTCTGGCTGCGCCGCGCACAGAGTCGGTCTATGGCCTAGTGTCGAAGGCCAGCGAGCCTGTCCCACCTGGGTGCGCTGCAGCGAAGGCGGATGAATTGGTTGATCCGCCATCGCGCCGGCGACTCAGAAGCCCGAAGCCTTGGTATGCAACGCCTTTTGGGCCGCCGAGCCCAACACCTGTGGTGTACTCCGGGGCGCGCGCCAGGCTGTCTGCAGGGAAGGCTCGCGCTGAGGCATCGCCGATTGGGCGCCGGATGTCGCCTGCGGCCGATTGCCAAGTCTGTGTGAGGCACCTCGACCGCTGGTTTCCTGAAAGTATCGCCTGATGAATCTGACCCGCAGCCTGACACTGGCCAATCGCACACTGGACATAGAAGCGCAGGCCATTCTCGGTCTCAAGGCCCAACTGAGCGAATCGTTTGAGAAGGCAGTGCAGACGATTTTGGCCAGCTCGGGCCGCGTGGTGGTCACCGGCATGGGCAAGAGCGGCCATGTCGGCCGCAAGATTGCAGCTTCGCTGTCTTCTACCGGAACACCAGCAATGTTCATGCACCCAGCTGAAGCCGGCCATGGGGACCTTGGCATGTTGACCGCCTCTGACGTGATGTTGGCGCTCTCCAATTCAGGGGAAAGCGAAGAGCTCAACATCATCATGCCGGTCGTCAAGCGTTTGGGGGTGCCCCTGATCGCCATCACGGGCCAGCTTGATTCCACGCTGGCGCGCCAGGCTGATTTCGTCCTGGGATGCAGCGTCGCTCAAGAGGCTTGCCCGTTGAATCTGAGCCCCACCGCCAGCACGACGGCGCAGATGGCGCTGGGCGATGCGCTGGCCGTTGCACTGCTGGACGCCCGGGGATTTCGGGAAGAGGATTTCGCTCGATCTCACCCGGGGGGCAGCCTGGGAAGAAAGCTGCTGGTTCATGTGCGAGACCTCATGCGCACCGGTTCCGAATTGCCTGTAGTGGGCAGCAAGACCGCCTTCATCGACATGCTGCGCGAAATGACCCGCAAAGGCTTGGGGTTCGTCGCCATCGTCGATGAGTCCGAGCCTTTGGGCATTTTCACCGACGGTGATCTGCGGCGGCTGATCGAACGCGGGGAAGACCTGCGCAGCCTGCAGGCTGCGGCCGTCATGCACGCCGGACCCAGGACCATCTCATCCGATGTGCTTGCTGCAGAAGCCGCCAGTGTCATGGAGTCGCAACGCATCACCGGGTTGCTGGTCGTCGATGCAGCCGGCAGGCTGGTGGGTGCCTTGAGTGTCAACGATCTCATGCGGGCCAAAGTCATCTGAGGCAATGCCGATCGGGCCGCTGCTTCGACAGCACTGCCAGGAAGGGCGGTCTCGGGCGGATGCAAATTGCCTGAGATCGGCGGACTCCTTGCGGAGCCATGCCCATTAATCAGTTTCGTATCGCACACCAGCCGTGAATTGTTGAAACGGTGTCTCTGGCGCGGCCGTCACACGAGCTTATTTCAGTCATCATGCCGCCGCGTTGCACTGTATTTGGTCTGGGGTGCCCGGATCTGCCCCGTTTCGGAACCCAGGTAGCCCTCATGCCGCATCGTCCTGTTACAACCGCCCACTTCGTACTTGCCTGGGCGATTGCGATGGCTGTCGTCGGGTGTGGCCCTGAGAGTGCGCAGTCGCTCGTGGCCAAAGGTCAGGCCGAACTGGCCAGAAAGGATCCGCGCGCTGCGGTGGTGCACTTCAAAGGCGCACTTCAGGCCGATCCGAACGCCACGGCCACGCGGGTGCTGTTGGGCCGTGCGTTGGTTGAGGCCAACGATTCGCGCGGGGCCATCGTCGAATTGACGAAGGCCCTTGAACAACAGGCTGATCCCTCGGATGTGATGCCAGCGTTGGCCAGGGCGCA
This sequence comes from Rubrivivax sp., assembly GCA_031403895.1. Classification (GTDB taxonomy): domain Bacteria; phylum Pseudomonadota; class Gammaproteobacteria; order Burkholderiales; family Burkholderiaceae_C; genus Rubrivivax. The sequence goes on from JANNGN010000585.1 coordinate 14,541, forward strand.
GCTTGAAAGCGGTCAATACAAAAAGCTGCTAGGGGCGCATGCCGGCGTCAATCTGTCCAGCAACGCAGCCCAGGCCGCATTCAAGTCGCACCTCGCCCTGGCCTGGAGCTTCGCTGGTGACCGTCAAAAGACCGACGCTGCCATTGCCGCTGCCTTGACTGCCGTTCCCGACTACGCGGACGCCTTGATCCTTCAATCACGCTTGATGCTGAACCGAAGGGAATTGGACAGTGCCCTGGCGGTGATCGAAAAGGTTCTGGCCCGCGATCCCAGCCTTCCCCAGGCCTGGCAGGTGAAGGGCGAAGTACTGGCTGCAAAGCAGACCGACGTCCCGGGGGCTGAAGCGGCGTTTCGCAAAGCGATCGAGATCGACGACAAGTTTGTTCCGGCCTACAGCTCACTCGTGATTTCACGAATTCGCGCTGGCGATATGGTGGGCGGAAAGAAGCAGTTGAGCTTGTTGCAGGCTGTGGCTCCAGGCGGCGCCGAAACCCGGTTCCTGCAAGCCCAGGTGGCCTACCTGGAGAAAGACTACGTCAAGGCCAGAGAGGGGGTCCAGCAAGTGCTGCGCGTGGCACCCGAAAACCCCAACCTCCTGCAGCTGGCGGCAGCCGTCGAGTGGTCAGGCGGGTCGCTGGTGATCGCCCAGAAAATGCTCGAAACGGCCGTTCGCATCGAACCCAGCCTGGAAGAAGCGCGTGTCAACCTGGCGCACATCTACATTCGGCTCGGTCAAGCCGCTCGCGCGCTGGCCGTTTTGGAGCCGCTGCTCAAAGGTGACTCTGCCAAGGCCACGGCGCTTTCCGCAGCGGGCGAAGCGTCGCTGCAATTGGGCCAGCCGGCTCTGGCGGGAGCTTACTTTTCGCGCGCCGTCGCGCTTGCACCCGAGGACACGCGTACACGCACTGCGCTGGCCATGGCCCAGTTGGCACAGGGCGAGTCGAATGCGGCCTTTGCCCAGCTGGAATCCCTCGCTTCGCAAAGCAAAGACGGCTACGCAGACGCAGCGGTGGCCAGTGCCCGACTCGGGCGCAGGGAATTTGATGCCGCGTTGGTGGCGGTTGACAACATGATTCGCAAGAATCCCAACAACGCCAGTGCTCATGAGTTGCGTGGCCGGGTTCAGGCGGCCAAGGGTGACCTGGCTGCCGCACGGAAGTCCTTTGAAAAAGTCCTGTCGGTCGAGCCCCGCTTCCTGGCGGCTGTGCTGGCCCTGGCGGAGCTTGACGTGCGCGAAGACAAGTTGGACCAGGCCAAGGTCCGCTACGAGGACTTCCTCCAGACCGATCCCCGCAACCATCAGGCGATCACTGCACTGGCAGACTTGAGGCTGAAGGCTGGCGTTCCCGCGATAGACATAGAAGCCTCGTTGGCAGACGCCATCAGGCTGGCGCCGGATGAGCCCGCTCCGCGGCTGAAGTTGGTCGAATTGCTGTTCAGTCAGCGCCAGATCAAACGTGCGCTCGTGGTTGCTCAGGAAGCAGCCACGACGCTGCCGAATGACGTGCAAGTGCTCGACGCACTGGGCAGGATGTTGTGGGCTGACGGCAATTCACAGCAGGCGCTTGCCACATTCAGGCGGGTCATCGCCATTGATGCCACGCTTCCCGTTGCGCACATCCGGGTCGCTGACGTGCACCGTGCGGATGGCAATCTCTCGGCCGCCGTGGCCAGTCTCAGGCGCGCCATCGAGGTCGATCCGCGGCAGAGGGAAGCCCGCACCGGGCTGGTTGAATTGCTGGTGCAGATGAAACGGCCGAAAGAGGCGCTTGACATAGCGAAAGAATTGCAAAGTCGCGAGCCCAAACTGGCCGCCGGCTATCAACTCGAAGCGGCGGTGTATCGCCGGCTCTTGAACCACGAAGCGTCCGTGGCGGTGTATAGAAGGGGGCTGCAAGCGGTCGGGGAAGCTGGAGAGACTGGTGACCTCCCCATGAACCTGTTCGTTTCGCTGCTGGCCAGCAAGAACTGGAAGCAGGCGGAGTCGTTTGCTCTCCAGTGGCTGTCCAAACACCCGAGTGATGGAGCGCTGATCTACAACCTGGGTGAAGGCTACATGATCAACAACGACTTCAAGTCTGCGGAGACCTACTTCGCAAAAGCCGTTGCACTGCGCCCCGACTTCGTGCCAGCGCTCAACAACCTGGCTTCGATGCTGTTGCGTCAAGGCAAACCTGGCGCTGTCGATCTTGCGCAACGCGCGGCGCGACTGGCGCCCAACTCTCCTGCGACGCTGGATACGCTGGCCAGTGCATTGGCGGCCGACGGCCGCCTGCCTGAAGCCTTGAAAACCCAACAGCGCGCGGTGGCCGTCGCGCCCGCAGACCCCACGATCCGGATGAACCTGGCCAAGATGGCGATCCAGGCGGGTGACAAAGTGCTGGCCAAAGCTGAACTCGATCGCCTCGTCGCGATGGGCAGTGGAAATCCGCTCCGGAGCGAGGCGCTGCGTCTTCAGAAGTCGCTGTAGCGGGGAACACAGGGAGCGGCGATGTCGGCAAAGTTGACACGTCCCCTCAACCTCTTACCGTTCCTTCGCTCAAGTTCTTGATTGCCAAGAGTTTTTTTCGATTGGCACACGAAGTGCTGATTCATTGCCAGCAGAGCTTGCGTCTCAGTCAGGCGTCTGGTAACAAACCCGAAAGGAACTGGAATCATGAAGCAAATTTCTCGTCTCGCATCTGCGGTCGCTGTGGCTGTCGGATCCCTTGCCTCCGGCCAAGCCATGGCCGCTGACATCTGCTTGAACTGCCTCTACACCGCAGCCGGCACGACTTACCTCGGGGTTCACAACCCGAACACCTTCGACTCTTCTGACCTGACGCGCGTGAACATTCAGGTGGCCGTCCCGACCTTCATTCAGGACACTTGGATTTTCGATATCGCGCCAGCCGGCAGAGCTGAGGTCAACCTCAGCTTCAATCCGATCAATGTCGCGTTTACCGGATTCTCGATTCAGTTGTTCGACGCGGTTGGTACCATTTGCGGCAACGGCATCGGCAACGCGACAGGTACAACTGGCTTTTGCGGCACCACCGTGATCAACGGCGCCGCGCTTGGCACGGGTGTGGCCGGTACCAGCGGCTCTACGCTGTTTCCAGTCTCATTGACTGCCGGGCGCTACGCCTGGGTGGTTACAGGCACTGCACAGGTGCTCCAGCAGGGTCAACAGGGCCGGTACAGTGGTCAGATGACAGTGGGTGTCATTCCTGAGCCGGGTAGCTTGGCGCTCGTCGGCT
>JANNGN010000586.1:0-1905 GCA_031403895.1 Rubrivivax sp.
GGGGTGAAGGTCACCGAGCGCGGTGCCATCACGCGCAACGTGCTGCGCACGGTGGTGTTCGAACTCGTGCACGACAAGCGCAAGTAGTCTCCGAAAAGGCGGCCCATGAAGATCGACGAATTCGGCATGGACACGATCAGCCTGGCAGGCCCGCTGGAAGCCAAGCTGTGCGCCATGCGCGACGCCGGTTTCAGCCAGGTGATGCTGAGCGCGCGCGATGTCGTCGGCCACCCCGATGGCCTTGACGCTGCCGTCAAGGCGGTGCGCCACAGCGGCCTGCGCGCCACGGGCTTTCAGGTGCTGCGCGACTTTGAAGGGCTGTCGGGAACGCTGCACGCCTACAAGGTGGACATCGCCAAGAGCATGATCGAGATGGCGGCAGCACTCGGCTGCAAGGTGCTGCTGGCCTGCAGCTCCACCAGCCGCCACGCCACCGACGACCCCGCCGCACTGGCGCTGGACTTGCGCAAGCTGGCGATGCTGGCCATCCCGCACGGCATCAAGGTGGCGTACGAAGCGCTGTCGTGGGGCCGCACGGTGAACCGCTTCACGCAGGCCTGGCAGATCGTCGAACAGGCGGACTGCCCCAACCTCGGCATCGGCCTGGACTCGTTCCACATCTTCGCCGCCAAGGACTCGCTCGTTGACCTGGACCTGCTCGACCCACAGCGCATCTTCCTCGTGCAGCTGTCCGACTTCATGTGGCAGGAAACACCGACCTTCGAAGAGCGCATGAGCACCGCGCGCACCTTTCGCGTCTTCCCCGGTGAGGGCGTACACAGCACAGAACTGGCGCGCCTGGTGACGGCGCTGGACAGCCTGGGCTACCGCGGCGACTACAGCTTCGAAGTCTTCAACGACGACTACCAGCAGTTGCCCTTGCCGGTGGTGGCTGAACGTGCACGCCGCGCCGCCGTGTGGCTGGCCGAGGACGTGCTGCGCCGGTCGGTGCCGCTGCCGCACACGCTGCATCGGGCGGCACCCGCTCGCTAACGTGACCGTTCAGGCCCGCAGCGCCTGCGCCAGCGTCATGCGCCCCATGCCGCTGGCAGCCAGGAAAGGCGCACTCGCCGGGCCGGCATCGAGCAGCGTGCGCTGCAGCAGCGGGCCCATCAAGGTGCCGTTGGCATCGGCCAGCAGCACATGGCGCGGGTCCCCCGCTTCATCCAGGCGGGCCACCCAGCCGATCTCGACCAGCAGCTCAAGCAGAGGCTCCAATTGCAAAGGGTCGGCGCGCAAACGTTGCGACAGCAGCGCCTGCGACAGGCCGTGCTGCGGGCCGTGGCGGGCCTGGTCCAGTTGCTTCAGCACCGCGAGTGCCAACTCAAAGCGCCAGCCGGGAATGGCTGCGCGCGTGGCCACATGCATCTGCAGGCTGGGTGCGTAGGCTGCCACCACCGCGCCCAGCAGCACCACCACCCACACCAGATAGACCCACAGCAGCATGATCGGCACAAAGGCAAAGTCGCCATACACCGCGCTGTAGCTGGGCACGCTGTCGAGATACCAGCTGAGCAGCTTCTTCACGACTTCAAAAGTGAACGCGACGAAGAGGCCGCCGGCCCAGGCATGGCGCCAGCGCACCGCCGTGTTCGGCACGTAGTGAAAGAGGCCTGCGGCGGCGGCGGCCAGCAGCAGGAACTGGATCACCTCCAGCACAAACGCCACCCCGCCCGGCAGCGCGGCCACCCAGCCGCGTGATGCCGACACCGCCAGCGACGTGAGCGTCAAACTCATGCCCAGCGCCAGCGGGCCGAGCGTCAACACCGCCCAGTACACCAGCACGCGCTGGCCCAGCGGCCGCGGCTGGCGCACGCGCCAGATGGCGTTGAGCGTGCGGTCGATCGTCAGCACCAGCGCCAGCGCCGTGACCACCAGCAGCACCAGGCCCAGCGTGCCCATGCC
>JANNGN010000587.1:0-7790 GCA_031403895.1 Rubrivivax sp.
CTGGTGCTGCTGGCGCCCAGCTGGGGCGGCATGATCAACGGCATCATGACGCTCAGCGGCGCCTGGCACAAACTGCGTGACGACCCGATCCTGAAGTTCCTCATCGTGAGCCTGTCGTTCTACGGCATGAGCACCTTCGAGGGGCCGATGATGTCGATCAAGACCGTCAACGCGCTCAGCCACTACACCGACTGGACGGTGGGCCACGTACACAGCGGCGCGCTCGGCTGGGTTGGGCTCATCAGCATGGGCTCGCTGTACTACCTGATACCGCGCATGTTCGGCCGCACCACGATGTACAGCGTGCGCGCCATCGAGACGCACTTCTGGGTGGCCACCATCGGCATCGTGCTCTACATCGCCGCGATGTGGATCGCTGGCGTGATGCAGGGCCTGATGTGGCGCGCGGTCAACCCCGACGGCACGCTGGTTTACACCTTCGTCGAAAGCGTGAAGGCCACCTTCCCGTACTACGTGGTGCGGCTGCTGGGCGGTGTGCTCTACCTCGGCGGCATGTTGATCATGGCCTGGAACGTGGTGATGACGGTGAGGAGCGGCAAGCCCGCGCAAGTGCGCATCCCGCTGCCCGTTAAGGGCCCCATGCCGGCGCTGGCCTGAAGCCAGCCAGAAAAGGAGAACACCACCATGGCAGATCACGGCGCCCCCAGCGGCCACCAGCGCATCGAGACCAGCAACTTCCTGATGATCGTGCTCATCCTGCTGGCGGTGGCCGTGGGCGGGCTGGTGGAGATCGTGCCGCTGTTCTTCCAGCGCTCCACCACACAGCCGATCGAGGGCTTGCAGCCCTATACCGCGCTGCAACTGGCCGGCCGCGACATCTACACGCGCGAGGGTTGCTACAACTGCCATTCGCAGATGGTGCGGCCCTTCCGCGCCGAGGCACTGCGCTATGGCCCGCACTCGACGGCGGGCGAATTCGTCTATGACCACCCCTTCCAGTGGGGCAGCAAGCGCACCGGCCCCGACCTGCACCGCGTGGGTGGCAAGTACAGCGACGAATGGCACCGCGTACACCTGAACAACCCGCGCGACGTGGTGCCCGAATCCAACATGCCCGCCTACCCCTGGCTGCTGACCGACACCGTGGACGCCGGCAGCATGGCCACGCACATGAAGGGCCTGCGGCTGGTGGGCGTGCCCTACACCGACGGCGAGATCGCCAAGGCTGCCGACGACGTGAAAGGCCGCACCGAGATGGAAGCACTGATCGCCTACCTGCAGGTACTGGGCCTGACGCGCAAGTAGCGCCAGCAGCGCCAGCAACGCAAGCAACGCCACCACCCCCCATCACCCGCGAATCCGAGCGAAATTACATGGACGTCAACAACCTCCGCATCACCATCACCGTCGTCAGCCTGGTGCTGTTCCTGGCCCTGGTGGCCTACACCTGGAGCCGGCGCCGCAAAGCCGAGTACGACGCGGCGGCGATGCTGCCCTTTGCGGGTGAGCCGACGCCAGACTCTGCACCCGCACACCCTGCGCGCGATGAAGGAGCCAGCCCATGAGCGACTTCACCCACACCGGCTGGAGCCTGTTCATCGCCGCCGTCACGGTGCTGTCGCTGCTGGCTTGCCTGGGGCTGCTGTTCATTGCCAGCCGGCGCACCGTGATGGCCAGCGACAACACCACCGGCCATGTCTGGGACGAAGACCTGCGCGAAATGAACAACCCGCTGCCGCGCTGGTGGATGTGGCTGTTCATCATGACGGTTGTCTTTTCGGCGGTCTATCTCGCCTTCTATCCGGGCCTCGGAAACTTCGCCGGCACGCTGAAGTGGACCAGTGTGGGCCAGTACGAATCCGAACAGGACAAGGCCCGCCTGGCCATGGCCCCGGTGTACGCGCGCTACGCCGGCATGGACGCCCAGGCGCTGGCGCGCGACGTGCAGGCCGTGGGGATTGGCCAGCGCCTGTTCCTGAACACCTGCGCCCAGTGCCATGGCTCTGACGCGCGGGGCAGCAAGGGTTTCCCGAACCTGAGCGACGATGACTGGCTGGGTGCGCACACGCTGGCCGACATCAAGCGCACGATCGTCGAAGGCCGCACTGGCGTGATGCCGCCGATGGCCGCTGCGGTGGGCACTGCGGACGATGTGAAGAACCTTGCCAACAACGTGCTCAGCCTGTCGGGCAGCGGGCACAACGACATCGCAGCGCAGCTGGGCAAGATGAAATTCGGCACCTGCGCGGCCTGCCATGGTGCAGACGGCAAAGGCAACCTGGCCTTGGGCGCACCCAATCTCACGGACAAGGTCTGGCTGCACGGATGGGGCGAGCAGGCCATCGTCGGCATCGTCACTGCGGGCAAGAACAACGTCATGCCGGCGCAGGGCCGCTTGCTCACGCCAGAACAGGTGCATGTATTGGCGGGTTATGTGCTCAGCCTGTCGCAGCCGCAACGCGTGGCGGGCAACTGAGAGAAGTCGTGCACCTGAACGACCTGGTAGCCGAGGCTGCAGCACTCGCCGCTCCCGCAGCGGGCCCGCCCGACGACGCGCGCACCGCCGTCATCAGCATGTACGCCAAGCAAAAGACGATCTACGCGCGTTCAGTCTCGGGCTGGTTCGCGGGCTGGCGCTGGGGCATGGTGTGGGCCACGCAACTCGTTTTCTACGGCCTGCCCTGGCTGGACTGGAACAGCCGCCAGGCGGTGCTGTTCGACCTGGCGTCGCGGCGCTTCTACATCTTCGGCCTGGTGCTGTACCCGCAGGACTTCATCTACCTGACAGGCCTGCTCATCGTCTCGGCCTACGCGCTGTTCCTGTTCACCGCCGTGGCCGGGCGCTTGTGGTGCGGCTTTGCGTGCCCGCAAACGGTGTACACCGAAGTCTTCATGTGGGTCGAGCGCCAGTTCGAAGGCGACCGCATGGCGCGCATGAAACGCGACGCCGGGCCCTGGAGCACGAACAAGGTTCTGCGCAAAGGCGGCAAGCAGGCGGTGTGGTTGGCCATCGGTCTGTGGACCGGCTTCACCTTCGTCGGCTACTTCACACCCATTCACACGCTGGGGCAGTTGGTGCTGAGCCTGGGCCTCGGGCCGTGGGAGTGGTTCTGGATGCTCTTCTACGGCCTTGCCACCTATGGCAATGCCGGCTACCTGCGCGAGCAGGTGTGCAAGTACATGTGCCCCTACGCGCGTTTTCAAAGTGCGATGTTCGACAAGGACACGCTCATCATCAGCTATGACGTGGAGCGTGGTGAGCCGCGCGGTACACGAGGCCGCAAGACCGACCTCAAAGTGGCCAAGCTGGGCCACTGCATCGACTGCGAACTGTGCGTGCAGGTCTGCCCGACGGGCATCGACATCCGCCAAGGCCTGCAGTACGAATGCATCGGTTGCGCCGCCTGCGTCGATGTGTGCAACGGCGTGATGGACAAGATGCAGTACCCGCGCGGCCTGATCCGCTACGACACGCAGAACGGCATGGGTGCGCACCTGTCGCGCAGTGCCGTGCTGCGGCGCATCCTGCGGCCGCGGGTGCTGCTCTACAGCGCCGTGCTGCTGCTGATCTGCGGCGGGCTGCTGGCGGGCTTGCTGCTGCGCTCGCCGTTCAGGGTCGATGTGGTGCGTGACCGCGGCGTGCTCGCGCGCACGGTGGAAGACGGCTGGGTCGAAAACGTCTATCGGCTGCAGATCATGAATGCCACCGAGCAGCCCCAGCGCTACCGCGTGCTGGCCGCTGGCTTGCCACGCATGGCGCAGGATCTTCGGCGCGACGTGGTCGTGGGCCCTGCCGGGGCAGAGTGGGTGGCGCTGGCTGTGCGGGTGCCGCCCGAGGTGGCCGCACAAGCCGGCCCTGGCAGCCACGCCATGAACTTCGAGGTCGCTCTGGTGCCCGACTCATCCGCCGCATTGCCCGCTTCACCCACCACCGCCGCCCGCAGCGTGGTGGAGAAATCAACCTTCATGGTGCCGCGCTAACGCCAACGTTGTGCTGCCCAACTTTGCAGGAAAAGCCCATGTCCAATTCCTCCGATTTCACAAACCCAACCCTGCCGTGGTGGCGCGTGCCGATGGTCTGGCTCGTCATCGGTGGCCCGGCGCTGGTGGTGGTGGCCAGCTTTGCCACGCTGGCGCTCGCCATCCTGAACCCCGACCCTGTACTCAAGGCATCGGCCAGCGCCAATCCGGCTGAGCAGCCGGCCGTGCAGGCGCGAAACCATGCCGCGTCGCCCCGCCCTTGAGGCGGCACAGCCGTGAAACGCGTGGCGCGCCGCTGGGCGTCGATCGTCTGGCCCGCCTTCCTGGTGGCGGCGGTGCTGGAGATGGCGGTGTTCGCGTGGGTTGACCCGATGTCGCTGCACACACCGGCAGGCGCAGCGCTGCCGCTGTCGGCGACCGCCATCTATTCGATTGCATTCCTGGTGTTCTGGGCCTGCACGGCGGTGGCCTGTGCCCTGACGGTGCTGCTGGAGCGCAGCACCGACGACGTCAACGCAGCGCCAGCGGCAGAACGTTGAAGCAGCGTGCTCAGCAGGCCGTGCCGTTGACCAGCTTCTGCAGCGCGTCGGGGTCCAGCACTTCGATGTGGCGCTGCTTGACGGTGAGCATGCCGCCGTCCTGAAAGTGTGAAAAGGCCCGGCTCACCGTTTCCAGTTTCAGACCCAGGTAGCTGCCGATCTCTTCGCGCGTCATGCGCAGGATCAGCGAACTGCCGGAGAACCCGCGCGTGCGCAGGCGCTGCGTCAGGTTCAACAAGAACGCGGCCAGCCGCTCTTCAGCGCGCATGCTGCCCAGCAGCAGCATGACGCCGTGGTCGCGCACGATCTCGCGGCTCATGATCTTGTGGAAGTGGCGCTGCAGGTCGGGCAGTTCGCGCGACAGGTCTTCGAGCTGGTGGTAGGGAATGATGCAGACCTGCGAATCTTCCAGTGCCACGGCGTCGCAGGTGTGGCGGTCGGTGCCGATGCCGTCCAGACCCAGCAGTTCGCCCGCCATCTGGAAGCCGGTGACCTGGTCGCGGCCGTCTTCCGAAGAAACGCAGGTCTTGAAGAACCCGGTGCGCACCGCAAACAGCGAGGAGAAGGCCTCGCCAGCGCGGAAGAGTGCTTCGCCGCGACCGACAGCGCGGCGGCTGGCAACGATGTCGTCCAGCCGGTCCATCTGCTCGGTGGAGACGCCCACCGGCAGGCAGAGTTCACGAAGATTGCAACTTGAACAAGCCACCTTGAAAGGTTCAAGGCGTAGCGCGGGCAGTGCGGCTTGCATGGGCGGCTAACAAAGAGACTGTTTGACAGTATCCCGCAAAGCGAAGCACTCGGTCCGTGCGCTGCCACACCAAGGGTTCAAGGCCTCCTGGATGGCCCGGCGTTGAGGTGGATCAACACCCCAATCGGGCGCTTGGGCAGAGTGCCTTCATGAAGCTGGTTGCCAAACCCACCCTCTCCATCGTCACGACCAGCAGCCCCGAAGGCAACGCGGCGCTGAGCGACGCTCAGTTGCGCGAATGGGACATCACCGGGCCGCAGTATCTCTCCTACCCCACAGCCGACCGCTTTGTCGAAGGCTTCGGGCCGGCCCAGTACCGCGCGGCATTGCGCCAGCGCGCGCAAGGCGCGGTGGTGGGTGGTGCGCCGCCGCTGGCGCTGTATGTGCATTTTCCGTCCTGCGAGGCAGTTTGTCGCTACTGCGTTTGCAGTTGCGACGGCTACAGGCTCATCACCCCACATCACAGGCTGGGCCGCGACTATCTGGGCTGGTTGGCGCTGGAGGTTGACTTGCACCACGCTGAATTTGGCTCGGTGCAACCGATCTCACAGCTGCACCTGGGCGGAGGCTGCCCGGCCTACCTGGACGACAACATTCTGCGCGACCTGATGGGCCTCCTGAGTCGCGCATTCAGCCTGCTGCCAGGCGCGGAACGCTCGATCGAAGTGGACCCGCGATCCGCCTCGCCAGAACGTCTGCGCCACATCGCCAAACTGGGGTTCAACCGCGTCAGCTTCGCTGTCCAGGACTTCGATCCGGCCGTGCAGGCTGCCACGCGCCGTGTGCAGACCTGCGAGTCCGTGACTGAGCTCGTTGCCGAGGCACGCGCATTGCGCTTCGAGTCGATCACCGTGGACCTGGTCTTCGGCCTGCCGCAGCAGACACCGGAGACCTTCAAGCGCAGCGTCGTTCAGGTGGCGGCCATGCGCCCGCCGCGCATCACGCTGCATGGCTACACGCAGCCGCGACCACACCAGCGGCAGCGCGTACAGCGGCAACGCCACAGCGAGACGCAGGCCCTGCCCACCACCGAACAACGGGTACACATGCTGCGCGACGCCATTGCCGGCTTTACCGACAAGGGCTACGTCTATATCGGCATGAACCAGTTCGCGCTGCCAGGCGAAACGCTGGCCGTGGCCAAGCGCCAGGGCCGGCTGCACCGCAGCCTGCTTGGCTACTCGGCGCAGCCCGAATGCGACCTGATCGCGATCGGCGTGTCGGCCGTCGGCTGCATGGGGGCCAGCTACAGCCAGAATCCGAAGTCTTTGCCCGAGTATCGGGACGCGCTGGCGCAGGGCGACTTCCCGGTCATGCGCTGCCTGGCGCTGAGCCGTGACGACCTGCTGCGCCGCACGGTCATCATGGCGCTGATGTGCCAGGGACGGGTGGAATTCGAGTCGATCGAACTGGCGCACTTGGTGCGCGTACACGATGTCTTCGTCAATGAACTGGCGCGGCTGCGCGAACTGCAGGCGCTTGGCCTGGTACACGTCAACGAGCAGGAAATTCAGGTCACCGAAAAGGGCTGGTTGCTGGTGCGCGTGATCGCGATGGTATTTGACCGACACCGCCAATCCGACCAGGCGCGCGAACGTTTCTCTCGCATCATTTGACACTGTGGACGCAGCGCTCATCGCCAGTGCAACCCTGCTTGGCCTGGCCGGCACGCCGCACTGCGCCGCCATGTGTGCTGCACCCTGTGCGGCCGTGGCCGGCCGGCGCGCTGCGGGCCTGTGGGCATTCCTGGCCGCCCGATTGGCAGGCTACATGCTTGCCGGTGCAGTGGTCGCAGGCAGCGTGGGCGTATTGGCAGCTTGGTCGCAATTGAGCCCGGCCTTGCGCCCCGCGTGGGCTGCGGTGCATGCGGGGGTCCTGGTGCTGGGCCTGTGGATGGTGTGGCAGGGGCGGCAGCCGGGCTGGATGGCAGGCATCGGCCGTGCGCCTGCCGCATCGCCGCTGCCAGCCGGTGGTTGGCAACCGGTGCGCGGGCCACTGCGCGCCGCCGCTGCGGGCGGGCTGTGGGTGGCCTGGCCTTGTGGACTGTTGCAATCGGCGCTGCTGGTGGCGTCGCTGGCCGGTAGCGCTGCCGCAGGGGCGGGCGCAATGGCGGGCTTTGGGCTGGCCTCATCTGCGGGGCTGGTGGCGGCGCCCTGGGTCTGGCGCCGCTTGCATCCAGCCGGCGGCCGAACGCTGGCACATGCAGGCACCGAACGAGCCCTGGTGCGGGGGGCCGGCGCCTTGCTGGTGCTGGGCTCTGCCTTCGCACTCGGTCACGGCGTGTGGCACCAGGTGGCCGTGTATTGCGGTTGGGCCTGATTGCGGTGCGAATTGCAATGCTGATCGCTGCGCTGCCAGAAAGACGAACTGCGAGGCTAACTTCGAAGATGACTGCAACGCTGACTGCAAGGCTTCAGACCCGTCGCGCGTCAGCCGGTTGACAGATGCACTGACTTAGAATCCGTTGCTTATCCCACCTCATGCTGCACCGCTTTGACCGACGCAGCCGGTTCCTTGGAGACCCGCCACATGTACCAGCACATCAAGGTGCCCGCCCAGGG
>JANNGN010000588.1:0-2893 GCA_031403895.1 Rubrivivax sp.
GATGGCAATCGGCGGCTGCGTGATTTCACGCAGTTCGCCGTCGATGCGAAAGCGCACGCGGTAGTTGTATTCGTAGGGCTCGAAGTGCAGGTCCGACGCGCGCATGTTGATGGCGTCGATCAGCATCTACTGCAGGAAGCGCACCACCGGCGCGTATACGACGACGGTGGAGACTTCGGCGCTTTACGCCGTCGTGGTGTCTTCTTCGGTGACGTCGAAGTCGAACTCACCACTGGACAGCGATTCGAGCACCTCGCTGGCGCTGGCGCCTTGGCTTTCTAGCTGGCGCATCAGCTTGTCGTATTCGACGATCACCCACTCGGGCGTGAGCTGCGTGGCGAACTTGATGCGCTCCACCGCCTCTTGGTCGGTCGGGTCGGCGGCGCCAATGAAGAGCCGGTTGCCACGCTTGCCCAGCACCATCAACTGGTACTGGTTCGCAATCTTGGGGTCCACCAGGTTGCGCGGCAGCTTCTGCAGGTCGACCGCATTCAGGTCCACCAACGGCAACGCGAGGGCTGTCGACAGCGTATGGGCCAAGTCGTCGGACTTGATGGCGCCGGCGGTGACGAGCGCCGTGACGAAACTGCTCTTGCGCTCGCGGGCGCTCTTCAGCAGGTCTTCAGCGGCCTTGGTGCTGAGCTTGCCGGCATTGACCAGCACTCGCGCAACGCCTGATAGCGAGGACGGCAAGGGATCTGCGACTGCGTCAGTGGCCATGGGTGTCAGAGCGGTTTGCGCACATCTGATTGATCATCGCCGATCCCCTGTAGGGTGTAAACGCCGAATAAGCCGAACACCGGCCTCGCAGACTTTTGCTTACAGCGCCAGCGGGCGAATGTTGCCCGCTGGCCTCCGCCTTCGCACTCTGCACGGCGGGCGAAATCTGCCCTAACCATAGCCCGAGGGAAGAAACACCTCAGGGCCTTTCTGCTGGTCGGGGTGAGAGGATTCGAACCTCCGGCCTCTACGTCCCGAACGTAGCGCTCTACCAGGCTAAGCTACACCCCGAAATGGTACTGGGACCGAATTGGACCCTGCGTACCAGCGATCGATCGCGTCAAGAAGAACGGTGGATCGACCGAGCGCACAAGTTTAGCAGAGCCTCGCGAGCCCGAGAGGGCGGCAGATGCGCCAACACGGCGCGCGCCTTGTCGGCTTCGGCTTGGGCAGCGGCGCGGGTGGCATCCAGCGCGCCTGTGCGGCGAACGATGGCCAGGATGTCGGGCAATTTCTGCAGTTCGCCATGTTCGATGGCGTGCCGGATCAAGGCCCGGTCGGGCTCGTCTGCGCGTTCCATCGCCAGCAGCAAGGGCAGCGTGGGTTTGCCTTCACGCAAGTCGTCGCCAACGTTCTTGCCCAGTTCGCTGCTGTTGCCTTCGTAGTCCAGCAGGTCGTCGACGAGTTGGAAGGCAGTTCCCAGCGAACGCCCGAAGTCTGCACACGACTCTTCCAGTGCGGCGTCTGCGCCGGCCAGCACGGCGCCAAGGCGCGCACTGGCTTCGAAGAGCTTGGCCGTCTTGAAGCGGATGACCTGCAGGTAGTCGGCCACCGCCAGGTCGGGGTCGTGCATGTTCATCAACTGCAGCACTTCGCCTTCGGCGATGACGTTGGTGGCGTCTGCCAGCACCTGCAGCACCCGCATGCGGTTCACCGAGACCATCATCTGGAAGGCGCGCGAATACAGAAAGTCGCCCACCAGCACGCTGGCTGCATTGCCGAACATGGCGTTGGCGGTGGCGCGCCCGCGGCGCAGCGCGGATTCGTCCACCACGTCGTCGTGCAGCAAAGTGGCGGTGTGGATGAACTCGACGATCGCTGCCAGTTCATAGCGCTCGGGGCCTTCAAAGCCCAGCGCCTCCGCAAACAGCAGCACCAACCGCGGCCGGATTCGCTTGCCGCCCGCATTGATGATGTAGTGCGAGATCTGGTCGATCAACGCCACCCGAGAGCTCAGTCGTTCCCGAATGACAGCGTCCACGCGCAGCATGGCTGCATCGGTCGGGTCCGCAACGTCGAATGCGGGGGCAGGGGTGTTGAGCACAGGTAGGCGATCTGATGATTTCAGATTATAGGAAGTTGGTTGGCGCTGCGCTGAGCGCAGCCGCCGCGCCTCGTCAACATGCTATGATCAAAGGCTCTGCGCCTCGTGGCCCGAAAGTATTTCGGCCTGCTGCAGAAGCTGGTTTCGCGGGGCCTGCAAAGGCATCCGAAAGGAATTTACAGAGGTTTTTCGAAAGGTCACACATGTACGCGGTCATAAAAACCGGTGGCAAGCAATACAAGGTTGCAGCCGGCGAAAAAATCAAGGTAGAACAGATAGCTGCGGACGTGGGCCAGGAAATCGTGATCGAACAGGTGCTCGCCGTCGGAAGCGGTGCGGATCTGCAGGTCGGTACTCCCTGGGTCGCAGGTGCGACTGTCACGGCCACGGTGTTGGCCCAAGGCAAGCACGACAAGGTGCGCATCTTCAAGATGCGCCGCCGCAAGCATTACCAGAAGCACGGCGGTCATCGCCAGACCTACACCGAGCTGCTGATTGGCTCGCTAACCGTCGCCTGAGCGGCTAAGGGGCACATCAAATGGCACAGAAAAAAGGCGGCGGCTCAACGCGAAATGGTCGTGATTCCAAGCCGAAGATGCTGGGCGTCAAGGTGTTCGGCGGCCAGCAGATTTCTGCTGGCGCAATCATCGTGCGCCAACGCGGCACCAAGTTCCATGCCGGCACCGGTGTCGGCATGGGCAAGGACCACACGCTGTTCGCACTGCTGGACGGTTCGGTGTCCTATGCCGTCAAGGGCAGCCTGAACCGCCAGACCGTGTTCGTGACACCGGCCTGAGCGTTTCTTCGCTCAGCCAGCGAAGCCCCGGCCTGCCGGGGCTTCTTCGTTTT
>JANNGN010000589.1:0-2237 GCA_031403895.1 Rubrivivax sp.
CGCCGCCCGGCGCCACGCGTGCTCGCGCGGGCCTGAAGGTCGTGCCGGGGTGGCGTGCTAAGGTGAACCCGACCGCCGGCTCAGACCGGCTCCTGGGTTTGACTCGATGCGTCGCCTGACCCCGCCCCTGCTGCTGCGCGACTTCTCCGCCGACCCGCAAATACTGCCCGCTGGGGGCCTGGTGCCCGGCGCCCGCCTGGCCGGCCTGCGCCTTGAGCGCGTGCTGGCCCGCGGCGCGGTGGGCACCTTGTGGCTGGCCGTGGACGAGGCCAGCGCCACGCCGCTTGCGCTCAAAGTCGTGCCGCTCAGCACCCACGCTGGCAGCGGCCGCGGACTGGCGCGTGCGAGCTTCGAACGCGAGGCCCACCACGCCCGCCAACTTGATCATCCCGGCATCGTCACCGTGTATGGCACGCTGCAATTGCAGGGCGGACTGCAGGGTGAATTGCAGGGCGTGGGCTGCATCGTGATGGAGCTGCTGGCCGGCACCGACCTGACACACCACAACCGGCCGCATCGCTTGCTGCCCGTGCCGCAGGTGCTGGTCATCGCGGCACGCCTGGCCCAGGCACTGGCTTACGCCCACCGCCGGGGCATCGTGCACCGCGACGTCAAGCCGGCCAACGTGATGTTCGATCCCGTCAGCGACATTCTCAAGCTGACGGATTTTGGCCTCGCCCGGGCCGCAGACGCTGCCGCCACGGATACCGGCCTGCTGCCCGGCTCGCCGGCCTACATGGCGCCGGAGCAGTTGGCCGGCAACCTGCCCACCGCCGGCACCGACATCTACGCCCTGGGCGTGATGCTGTTCGAGTTGCTGGCCGGCCGCTTGCCGCACGAAGGCCATTCAATGGGGGATCTGTTGCACCAGGTGGCCCGGGTGCAAGCGCCTGACCTGCAGCAGCTGCGCCCGGACTTGCCGTCCGGCGTGGCCAGCCTGGTGGCACGGATGCTGGCCAAAGCTGCCATCGATCGCCCGTCCGACGGCGACGTGCTGGCCTCGGAACTGCAACGTCTGAGCCGGGCGCCGACTGGCGTCGGTGTGAAGTCACGCTGACATGGGTTCCCACGCAGAAGCGGGTGGCACGATCCGATGCACAATCCCGCTCCTCTGTGACTTGAGCGACCGCTTTTGACCGTGCCCATGACGATCGAGTTCAATGCTGCGGTGGACCCTGGCCGGGCACGCAGCAACAACGAAGACTCGGTGGCCACCGACGACGGCGTTCACCTTGCCGTGCTCGCTGACGGCATGGGCGGTTACAACGCTGGCGAAGTGGCCAGCAACATGGCCACCAGCTTCATCCGCACTGAACTGGGCCGTTGGCTGCGTGAAGCCAGCACCCAGGCCAGCGACGCCGAAGTGCGCCGCGCGATGGACATCTGTGTTGACAACGCCAACCGCGCCATCTTCAACGCCGCCAACTCCAACCCGCAATATGCCGGCATGGGCACGACCCTGGTGGTGGCCGTGTTCCGCGACAACCGGGTGCTGCTCGGCCACGTCGGGGACTCACGTTGTTACCGTTTGCGCGAAGGCCGCCTGCAGCAGATCACACGTGACCATTCGCTGCTGCAAGAGCAGATCGACGCCGGCCTCATCACACCCGAGCAGGCTGCTTTTTCAGCCAACAAGAACCTCGTGACGCGCGCCGTGGGGGTCGAAGACACGGTGCTGCTGGAGACCCATCAGCACGACATCCTGACCGGCGACCTGTTCCTGCTTTGCTCTGACGGGCTGTCGGACATGCTCGACGACGACACCATCACCCAGGTGTTGCTGGCGCACGACTCCCTTGAATCAAGCGCGCGCGCACTCATTGATGCCGCCAACGATGCAGGCGGAAAGGATAATATCTCTGTGATTCTGGGGCGCGCCTCCGGCGGCGCAAGCGCACCGGCAAGGTCGTGGTGGCCCTTCCGGCGCTAAAGGCTTCATCCCGCTTGACGCACTAGAACACGCAGCGTTGCAAAACGCTGCCACCGCTGCAGCCGGCAGCGCAAAGAACTGAGGGCAGGCATGGGCAAACTGGTGGTATCCCTGGACGGTGTGGTGATCAAGGAAGTTCAGATCACCAAGGACAAGACCACGCTCGGCCGCCGTCCGTACAACGACATCGTGATCGACAACCTGGCCGTCAGCGGCGAGCACGCCGTGCTGCAGATGGTGGGTGCCGACGTCTTCATCGAAGACCTCAACAGCACCAACGGCACCTACATCAACGGCAAGGCGATCA
>JANNGN010000590.1:0-5520 GCA_031403895.1 Rubrivivax sp.
GGGCTGATGATGTGTACGCGGCCGTGGCTGCTGGCCAGTTCGATCGCCGCAGCGCCCAGCGCGGCGGGGTCGCTGCCATAGAGCGAAGCCACCAGCGAACCCTGGCCGCGCCGCACCAGATGCAGTGCGTGCGCGAGGTCATTGCCAACCCCGCGGTACGGCAGCAACGTGGCGACGGGGCCGAAGACTTCGGTGTCGTGCACGCGGTCGGCGGCATCTGCATCGGTCGTGCCCAGCAGCGTGGGGCCGACGCAGCAGGCGATGGCTGCATCCGCATCGACCAGCGCGTGTGTCGCGCCGTCGTGCAGCACATCGGCCTGCATTCTCAGGCTCGCCAGACCTTCGCGCACCGCACTCAGCTGCGCGCGGTTGACAAGCGCGCCCATGCGCACCGACTCGTTGCGCGGGTTGCCCACCGTTGTCTTCGCCAGCCGCGCGCTGATGGCGTCGGCCGCCTGCGCATACAGCGCCTGCGGCACAAAAACACGGCGGATGGCGGTGCACTTCTGGCCCGACTTGACCGTCATTTCGCGCGCCACTTCCTTCACCAGCAGATCGAAGGCTTCGCTGCCCGCCGCAGCGCCCGGCAACAGCAGCGCGCTGTTGATGCTGTCGGCTTCGATATTGACGCGCACCGAGCGCTGCGCGACGGCCGGGTGCTGGCGAATCAAGGCGGCCGTTTCTGCGCTGCCGGTGAAGGACACCACGTCGAAGGGCTGCAACTGATCCATCAAACCCGCCGAGCTGCCGCAAATGACCGACAGCGCACCGGCCGGCAACACGCCCGCGTCGATCACGTCCTGCACCATGCGCTGCGTCAGCCAGGCGGTGGCGGTGGCGGGCTTGACGATCACCGGCACGCCGCTCAGCAGCGCCGGCGCGGCCTTCTCCCACAGGCCCCAGCTCGGGAAGTTGAAGGCGTTGATGAACAGCGCCACGCCGCGTGTGGGCACCAGCAGGTGCTGGCTCTGGAACAGCGGGTCCTTGGCCAGGCGGGCCGCGTCGCCGTCGAGCAAGTAGCGCTTGTCGCCCAGGCCGGCGCCGAGCTTGGCGTAGGTGGACAGCGTGAAGATGCCGCCGTCGATATCGACTGCCGAGTCGTTCTTCACCGTGCCGCTGTTGGCGGTGGCAATCTCGTAGTACGCGTCGCGGTTGGCTTGCAGCACCTTGACGACGGCAGCGAGAAGCTCCGCGCGCTGCGCGTAGCTGAGCGCCCGCAGCGCCGCGCCGCCCTGTTCGCGGGCGAAGTCGAAGGCGGCCGGCAGGTCGAGCCCTGTGGCGTCCACCCGCACGAGCTCGCTGCCCAGCACGGGGTCAAAGAGTTTTGTGCCGTTGGCGCTGCCGGCCTGCCAGCGGCCGGCGATGAAGTTGGGGAGCAGATCGGTCATGGCGGCCTCAGGTGTTGGGCGTGAATTGAATGGCGCCGGCTGGCAACAGGTACAGCACCAGCGCACGGCCTTGCGACACCGTGGGGTGGTGCCCGCTGCCAGGTGGATAGACGATCCAGCCAGCGGGGCGGCCGTCGAAGAGCGCGTCGCCTTCAAGCGGCATCAGCAGATCAATTTCGCCGTTAGGGTGGCTGTGGTGCGGGCCGGCGACGTTCTGCATATCGACGACATCGACCGAGAACCCGTGCAGGTCATCGGCCGGCTTGAAGATGCGGCCGTAGCGGATGCCACCGCCGGCCAGTGGTTGGTGGCGGTTGCACAACCAACCCTCGGCCACGCCCGTTTCGCAGGCCGCTTTCAGCCGCGTGTAGGTGGCAGTGCCGGGCCCGGCCTCGGCGTTGAGCCAGGTGTCCAGCGCGGCGTCCAGCGGGCGGCCCACCAACTGCCGGGTCAGGGCAGCAATTTCCAGGCGCAATTCAGCGGGTGTCATGGCGTGCCGTCCTGTCGATGGTTCGTCCAACTTGCGTCAGCCGGGCTTTCGTCAGCCGGGCTTGCGTCAACGGTTTGTATGCACTATTGTGCGTGAATGAACGATAGGACTGCACCTCCATCATGTCAAGCACTATATTGCATGTACGCGGGATAACCCCGACGAGCACTGCGGACGAGCCGGAGGACAAGCACCCCTTCCTGTCGGCCCTGGGCGACCGGGTGCGGGCCTTGCGCTCGCGCCGCGGCATGACACGCAAGGCCGTGTCGCTGGCCGCCGACGTGTCAGAGCGCCACCTCGCCAACCTGGAATACGGCACCGGCAACGCCAGCATTCTGGTGCTATTGCAGGTGGCCGGCGCGCTGCAGTGCAGCCTGGCGGAATTGCTCGGCGACGTGACCACATCGAGCCCCGAATGGCTGCTGCTGCGTGAACTGCTGGAACGCAGTGACGAGCCCACGCTGCGCCGCGTGCGCGTGGCCGTCGGGCAACTGCTGGGCACGGGTGGTGCGAATGGCGCGCTGGCTGGCGCCAACGCAGCCCCGCGCAGCACGCGCGTGGCGCTTGTCGGCCTGCGCGGCGCGGGCAAATCCACCCTCGGCCAGATGCTGGCCGACGATCTGGACTACCCCTTCGTCGAGCTGAGCCGGGAGATCGAAAAATTCGCCGGCTGCAGCATCAGCGAAATCCAGGCGCTGTATGGGCAAAACGCCTACCGGCGCTACGAACGGCGCGCGCTGGAAGAGGCGATCCAGATCTATCCCGAAGCGGTGATTGCCACGCCCGGCGGCATCGTCAGCGATGCCGCCACTTTCAACCAGTTGCTCAGCCACTGCAGCACCGTGTGGCTGCAGGCAGAACCCGAAGACCACATGCGGCGCGTCGCGGCCCAGGGCGACCTGCGCCCGATGGCCGCCAGCCGCGAAGCGATGGCGGACTTGAAGGGCATCCTGGCCGGCCGCGCCGCCTTCTATTCGAAGGCCGAGCTGATGCTCGACACCAGCAGCCAGCCGCTCGATGAAACCTTTGCCCTGCTGCGCACGATGGTGCGGCAAGCGCTTGGGTTGGCTGCAAAATAATGCACACTACTGCTTGACGATGGTCCAATGACGCACTATTATGCATATCACACGGCCGCAACACCCCGGAGCACACGATGAGCACAGCACCCCGCGTTGACTACCGCACGCACCCCAGCCAGTACCGCCACTGGAAGCTGAAGTTCGAAGGCCCGGTCGCCACGCTGGCGGCTGACTTCGATGAAAACGCCGGCCTGCGCCCGGGCTACAAACTCAAGCTCAACAGCTACGACCTGGGCGTCGATATCGAGCTGAATGACGCCATCCAGCGCATCCGCTTTGAACACCCCGAGGTGCGCACGGTGGTGCTGACGAGCGCCAAGGAGCGCGTGTTCTGCTCGGGCGCCAACATCTTCATGCTGGGCGTCAGCAGCCACGCCTGGAAAGTGAACTTCTGCAAGTTCACGAACGAGACGCGCAACGGCTTTGAGGACAGCAGCACGCACAGCGGGCTGCGTTTTCTCGCCGCCGTGAACGGTGCCTGCGCTGGCGGCGGCTACGAGCTGGCGCTGGCCTGCGACGAGATCATCCTGGTGGACGACCGCAGCAGCGCCGTCAGCCTGCCCGAAGTGCCGCTGCTGGGCGTGTTGCCCGGCACCGGCGGCCTGACGCGCGTGACCGACAAACGCAAGGTGCGCCACGACCGCGCCGACATCTTTTGCACCAGCGTGGAAGGGGTGCGCGGTGCCAAGGCGAAGGAATGGCGGCTGGTGGACGACATCGCCAAGCCCGCAGTGTTTGCAGCCAAGGTGCAGGAACGTGCGCTGGAACTGGCCGCGCAGAGCGACCGGCCCGCTGCAGGCAAGGGCGTGGCCCTGAGCCCGCTGGAATGCACGCTGCAAGCCGACGCGCTGCGCTATGGCCATGTCACGGTCGAAATCGACCGCAGCAAGCGCACGGCCACCTTCACGGTCAACGCACCGGCCGCCACGCAGCCGAGCGACATCGCCGGCATCGAAGCGCTGGGCGCCGCCTGGTACCCGCTGGCGCTGGCGCGCCAACTGGAAGACGCCATCCTGCAGATGCGCACGAATGAGCTCGACATCGGCACCTGGCTCATCAAGACCCAGGGCGATGCAGCCGCCGTGCTGGCGCTGGACGCCACGCTGCTGGCGCACAAGGATCATTGGCTGGTGCGCGAAACCATCGGCTACCTGCGCCGCACCTTCAGCCGGCTGGACGTGTCGTCGCGCAGCCTCTTTGCGCTGATCGAGCCCGGAACGTGTTTCACCGGCACGCTGCTGGAACTGGCGCTGGCCTGCGACCGCAGCTACCACCTGGCGCTGCCGGACGATGAAGCGCGCGCGCCGAAGATCACCGTGGGCGAGATCAACTTCGGCCTCTACCCGATGGTCACCGGCCAGAGCCGCCTGCAGCGCCGCTTCTACGACGAAGCGCCCGCGATGGCGGCCGTGCGCGCCCACATCGGCCAGCCGCTCGATGCCGACGCTGCCTTCGCACTCGGACTCGTCACCGCCAACCCCGACGACATCGACTGGGCAGAAGAAGTGCGCATCGCGATAGAGGAGCGCGTGGCCATGAGCCCCGACGCGCTGACGGGCCTGGAAGCCAACCTGCGCTTCAACGGCCCCGAAAACATGTTCACGCGCGTCTTCGGCCGCCTGACCGCGTGGCAGAACTGGATCTTCCAGCGCCCCAACGCCGTCGGCGAAAAAGGAGCCTTGAAGATCTACGGCAAAGGCGAAAAAGCAATGTTCGATTGGAACCGTGTTTAAGTGATGTACCAGGAGCAAACATGAGCACCACCAGCACCATCAACTACAGCGAAAAAATCCCCAACAACGTCAACCTGTCCGAAGACCGCACGCTGCAACGCGCGCTGGAACAGTGGCAGCCTAACTTCTTGAATTGGTGGGACGACATGGGGCCCGAGGGCTCCACCGACATGGATGTCTATCTGCGCACCGCCGTCAGTGTCGATCCGCAGGGCTGGGCGCAGTTTGGCCACGTCAAGATGCGCGACTACCGCTGGGGCATCTTCCTGAATCCCGGTGACGCCAACCGCAACGTCCACTTCGGCGACCACTTGGGCGAGAAGGCCTGGGACAGCGTGCCCGGCGAACACCGCGCCAACCTGCGCCGCATCATCGTGACGCAGGGCGACACCGAACCCGCTTCAGTCGAACAACAGCGCCACCTGGGCCTGACCGCGCCCAGCATGTACGACCTGCGCAACCTGTTCCAGATCAACGTCGAAGAAGGCCGCCACCTGTGGGCGATGGTCTATCTGCTGCACAAACACTTTGGCCGCGACGGCCGTGAAGAAGCCGAAGGACTGCTGGAACGCCGCAGCGGCGACGCCAACAACCCGCGCATCCTGGGCGCCTTCAACGAAGCCACGCCGGACTGGCTGAGCTTCTTCATGTTCACGTATTTCACCGACCGCGACGGCAAGTTCCAGCTCTGTGCGCTGGCCGAAAGTGCCTTCGACCCGCTGGCACGCACCACCAAGTTCATGCTGACCGAAGAAGCGCACCACATGTTCGTGGGCGAGAGCGGCATCAGCCGCATCATCCAGCGCACGGCGCAGAAGATGAACGAG